>NZ_JADDTS010000050.1:0-8687 GCF_015159675.1 Enterobacter cloacae complex sp. S2 | reverse complement strand
TAACCATTCTCACTTACACTTTGCGCATATTTTGAACGGGAGTCTTTATGTACGTTTGTTTATGTAATGGTGTAAGCGACAAAAAAATTCGTCAGGCCGTTCGCCAGTTTCAACCACAATCTTTCCAGCAGCTTCGTAAGTTTGTTCCGGTGGGAAATCAATGCGGTAAATGCGTTCGCGCAGCGCGTGAGATCATGCAGGACGAACTGATGCAGATCCCGGAATTCAAAGAGATCGCGTAAGCCTCCATCTTTTTTTTGACATCCCCGTAGCCCGATCTACGCTTCAATGAGTGGAAGCGGAGGGACTATATAATGAAAGGTGATGTTAAAATCATAAGTTATCTCAATAAATTATTGGGAAATGAGCTTGTCGCAATCAATCAGTATTTTCTCCATGCAAGAATGTTCAAAAACTGGGGACTGACTCGCCTCAACGATGTTGAATACCATGAGTCCATTGATGAAATGAAACACGCCGATAAATATATTGAGCGTATTTTATTCCTCGAAGGCATTCCTAACCTACAGGATCTCGGAAAACTGGGCATCGGAGAAGATGTTGAAGAGATGCTGCGTTCTGATCTCCGGCTGGAGCTGGAGGGTGCAAAAGACCTGCGTGAAGCCATTGCCTATGCGGACAGCGTACATGACTACGTCAGCCGGGATATGATGATCCAGATCCTGGCCGATGAAGAAGGGCACATCGACTGGCTTGAGACCGAACTGGATCTCATTAGCAAAATTGGCCTACAGAACTACCTTCAGTCTCAGATCAAAGTGGAAAGTTAATCAGGCTTTCCCAGCCAACGCATAAACCCGCTGCCGCCAGAAATGGCCCAAAAGGCAGTGGGTTTTTTAATGCCTGCTTATCAGGGTTGAACAACGAGAAACCAACCAGATACAGCAGAGCCATTAACGCGGCCACTAATGCCAGTACTGGCAGTACACACCAGCCATGCCATGCTCCCAGCGCCGCCAGATATTTTATGTCGCCATACCCCATCCCTTCACATCGGCAGATGAGTCGATATCCCCAATAGATAACGGCGAATCCGGCGTATCCTGCGGTCGCACCCAGTACCGCGCTCGGCAAAAAATCAGGATGAATACAAAGCTGGTAGAGCAGGCCCGTCCATAGCAGCGGGCAAAGGAATTTATCGGGAAGCAGCCCCGTGCGAATATCGGTGCGTACAAGCAAGGCCGATAACGCAAAATAGATCAGCAGAAAGGGGAGGGACATTAGCATAGCGAGAGCCTCAAAATGGTTTGAGCGCATACTCGTAATAATCTGCATGCCCGGCAATGTGTAAAAACAACAATTGCATAGCGGCTTCAGACAAAGAGATGAGAAGGGATACTTTGCATAAAAAATTGCGAGGCCTTACGCAGAGTACGACTTTGGCGCTTAATTTCTAAACGGCACTTGCGTCTTTCGCTGATTTACGTATAATGCGCGGGCTTGTCGTAATTGACGGCGGGTTCAATCTGAACCAGAGTAGCTCACTTTGTTACTCAACAATGCTCCCAATTGGGGAGCTACGTAAGAACGGTTACACTCTCCCATCAATCGTAATGGGTTTGAGGAGTAATCATTTTCGTTTATAAAATAATTGGAGCTCTGGTCTCATGCAGAACCAAAGAATCCGTATCCGCCTTAAAGCGTTTGATCATCGTCTGATCGATCAATCAACCGCGGAAATCGTCGAGACTGCTAAGCGCACTGGTGCGCAAGTCCGTGGTCCGATCCCGCTGCCGACCCGCAAAGAGCGCTTTACCGTTCTGATCTCTCCGCACGTTAACAAAGATGCGCGTGATCAGTACGAGATCCGCACTCACAAGCGTCTGGTTGACATCGTTGAGCCAACTGAGAAAACCGTTGATGCTCTGATGCGTCTGGATCTGGCTGCCGGTGTAGACGTGCAGATCAGCCTGGGTTAATCAGGTCATCGAGCGATTGAGAGGTTGATACAATGATTGGTTTAGTCGGTAAAAAAGTGGGCATGACCCGCATCTTCACTGAAGATGGCGTTTCAATCCCAGTAACCGTAATCGAAGTTGAAGCAAACCGCGTTACCCAGGTTAAAGATCTGGCTAACGATGGCTACCGCGCTGTTCAGGTGACCACTGGTGCTAAAAAAGCTAACCGTGTAACCAAACCAGAAGCGGGTCACTTCGCTAAAGCTGGCGTAGAAGCTGGCCGTGGTCTGTGGGAATTCCGTCTTGCTGAAGGCGAAGAGTTCACCGTAGGTCAGGACATTAGCGTTGAGCTGTTTGCTGACGTTAAAAAAGTTGACGTAACCGGTACCTCTAAAGGTAAAGGTTTTGCTGGTACTGTTAAGCGCTGGAACTTCCGTACCCAGGACGCTACTCACGGTAACTCCTTGTCTCACCGCGTTCCGGGTTCTATCGGTCAGAACCAGACTCCGGGCAAAGTGTTCAAAGGCAAGAAAATGGCAGGTCAGCTGGGCAACGAACGTGTAACCGTTCAGAGCCTGGACGTAGTACGTGTTGACGCTGAGCGCAACCTGCTGCTGGTTAAAGGTGCGGTCCCGGGTGCAACCGGTAGCGACCTGATCGTTAAACCAGCTGTGAAGGCGTAAGGGGATAGCAATGGAATTAGTATTGAAAGACGCGCAGAGCGCGCTGACTGTTTCCGAAACTACCTTCGGTCGTGATTTCAACGAAGCGCTGGTTCACCAGGTTGTTGTTGCTTATGCAGCTGGTGCTCGTCAGGGTACTCGTGCTCAGAAGACTCGTGCTGAAGTAACTGGTTCAGGCAAAAAGCCATGGCGCCAGAAAGGTACCGGCCGTGCGCGTTCAGGTTCTATCAAGAGCCCGATCTGGCGTTCAGGTGGCGTGACCTTCGCTGCGCGTCCACAGGACCACAGTCAAAAAGTTAACAAAAAGATGTACCGCGGCGCGCTGAAAAGCATCCTGTCCGAACTGGTACGTCAGGATCGTCTGATCGTTGTCGAGAAGTTCTCTGTTGAAGCGCCTAAAACTAAGCTGCTGGCACAGAAACTGAAAGACATGGCTCTGGAAGATGTGCTGATCATCACCGGTGAGCTGGACGAGAACCTGTTCCTGGCCGCGCGTAACCTGCACAAGGTTGACGTACGCGACGCGACTGGTATCGACCCGGTTAGCCTGATCGCCTTCGACAAAGTCGTAATGACTGCTGATGCTGTTAAGCAAGTTGAGGAGATGCTGGCATGATTCGTGAAGAACGTCTGCTGAAGGTGCTGCGCGCACCGCACGTTTCTGAAAAAGCGTCTACTGCGATGGAAAAAACAAACACCATCGTTCTCAAAGTTGCTAAAGACGCGACCAAAGCAGAGATCAAAGCTGCTGTGCAGAAACTGTTTGAAGTCGAAGTCGAAGTCGTTAACACCCTGGTAGTTAAAGGGAAAGTTAAACGTCACGGACAGCGTATCGGTCGTCGTAGCGACTGGAAAAAAGCTTACGTCACCCTGAAAGAAGGCCAGAACCTGGACTTCGTTGGCGGCGCTGAGTAAGTCGGAGGAGTAATACAATGGCAGTTGTTAAATGTAAACCGACATCTCCGGGTCGTCGCCACGTAGTTAAAGTGGTTAACCCTGAGCTGCACAAGGGCAAACCTTTTGCTCCGTTGCTGGAAAAAAACAGCAAATCCGGTGGTCGTAACAACAATGGCCGTATCACCACTCGTCACATCGGTGGTGGCCACAAGCAGGCTTATCGTATTGTTGACTTCAAACGCAACAAAGACGGTATCCCAGCAGTTGTTGAGCGTCTTGAGTACGATCCGAACCGTTCCGCGAACATCGCGCTGGTTCTGTACAAAGATGGCGAACGCCGTTACATCCTGGCCCCTAAAGGCCTGAAAGCTGGCGACCAGATTCAGTCTGGCGTTGATGCTGCAATCAAAGCAGGCAACACCCTGCCGATGCGCAATATCCCGGTTGGTTCTACCGTTCATAACGTAGAAATGAAACCAGGTAAAGGCGGTCAGCTGGCGCGTTCCGCGGGTACTTACGTTCAGATCGTTGCGCGTGACGGTGCTTATGTCACCCTGCGTCTGCGTTCTGGTGAAATGCGTAAAGTCGAAGCAGACTGCCGCGCTACTCTGGGCGAAGTTGGCAATGCTGAGCATATGCTGCGCGTTCTGGGTAAAGCTGGTGCTGCACGCTGGCGTGGTGTTCGTCCTACCGTTCGCGGTACTGCGATGAACCCAGTCGATCACCCACATGGTGGTGGTGAAGGTCGTAACTTTGGTAAGCACCCGGTAACTCCGTGGGGCGTTCAGACCAAAGGTAAGAAGACCCGCAGCAACAAGCGTACTGATAAATTTATCGTACGTCGCCGTAGCAAATAATTTTAGAGGATAAGCCATGCCACGTTCTCTCAAGAAAGGTCCTTTTATTGACCTGCACTTGCTGAAGAAGGTAGAGAAAGCGGTGGAAAGCGGAGACAAGAAGCCCCTGCGCACTTGGTCCCGTCGTTCAACGATCTTTCCTAACATGATCGGTTTGACCATCGCTGTCCATAATGGTCGTCAGCACGTTCCAGTCTTTGTTACCGACGAAATGGTTGGTCACAAACTGGGTGAATTCGCACCGACTCGTACTTATCGCGGCCACGCTGCTGATAAAAAAGCGAAGAAGAAATAAGGTAGGAGGAAGAGATGGAAACTTTAGCTCAACATCGCCATGCTCGTTCTTCTGCACAGAAGGTTCGCCTTGTTGCTGACCTGATTCGCGGTAAGAAAGTGTCGCAGGCCCTGGACATCCTGACCTATACCAACAAGAAAGCTGCGGTATTGGTCAAGAAAGTACTGGAATCTGCCATTGCTAACGCTGAACACAACGATGGCGCTGACATCGACGATCTGAAAGTCGCGAAAATTTTCGTAGATGAAGGCCCAAGCATGAAGCGCATTATGCCGCGTGCGAAAGGTCGTGCAGATCGCATCCTGAAGCGCACCAGCCACATTACTGTGGTTGTGTCCGATCGCTGAGACTCTGGAGACTAGCAATGGGTCAGAAAGTACATCCTAATGGTATTCGCCTGGGTATTGTAAAACCATGGAACTCTACCTGGTTTGCGAACACCAAAGAATTCGCTGACAACCTGGACAGCGATTTTAAAGTACGTCAGTACCTGACTAAGGAACTGGCTAAAGCGTCTGTATCTCGTATCGTTATCGAGCGTCCAGCTAAGAGCATCCGTGTGACTATTCACACTGCTCGCCCTGGCATCGTTATCGGTAAGAAAGGCGAAGACGTAGAAAAACTGCGCAAGGTCGTAGCGGATATCGCTGGCGTTCCTGCACAGATCAATATCGCTGAAGTTCGTAAGCCTGAACTGGACGCTAAATTGGTTGCTGACAGCATCACTTCTCAGCTGGAACGTCGTGTTATGTTCCGTCGTGCTATGAAGCGTGCTGTACAGAACGCAATGCGTCTGGGCGCTAAGGGTATCAAAGTTGAAGTTAGCGGCCGTCTGGGCGGCGCGGAAATCGCACGTACCGAATGGTACCGCGAAGGTCGCGTACCGCTGCACACTCTGCGTGCTGACATCGACTACAACACCTCTGAAGCGCACACCACTTACGGTGTAATCGGCGTTAAGGTATGGATCTTCAAAGGTGAGATCCTGGGTGGTATGGCTGCTGTTGAACAACCGGAAAAACCGGCTGCTCAACCTAAAAAGCAGCAGCGTAAAGGCCGTAAATAAGGAGCGTCGCTGATGTTACAACCAAAGCGTACAAAATTCCGTAAAGTGCACAAAGGCCGCAACCGTGGTCTGGCGCAGGGTACGGATGTTAGCTTCGGCACTTTCGGTCTGAAAGCTGTTGGCCGTGGTCGTCTGACTGCACGTCAGATCGAAGCAGCACGTCGTGCAATGACCCGTGCAGTTAAGCGTCAAGGTAAGATCTGGATCCGTGTATTCCCGGACAAACCGATCACCGAGAAGCCACTGGAAGTTCGTATGGGTAAAGGTAAAGGTAACGTGGAGTACTGGGTTGCCTTGATCCAACCGGGCAAAGTCCTTTATGAAATGGACGGTGTTCCGGAAGAGCTGGCCCGTGAAGCCTTCGGCCTGGCAGCAGCGAAACTGCCTATCAAAACCACCTTTGTAACTAAGACGGTGATGTAATGAAAGCAAAAGAGCTGCGTGAAAAAAGCGTTGAAGAGCTGAACGCTGAGCTGCTGAACCTGCTGCGTGAGCAGTTCAACCTGCGTATGCAGGCTGCAAGTGGCCAGCTGCAACAGACTCACCTGCTGAAGCAAGTGCGTCGCAATGTTGCGCGCGTTAAGACTTTACTGACTCAGAAGGCGGGTGCGTAATGACCGATAAAATCCGTACTCTGCAAGGTCGTGTTGTTAGCGATAAAATGGAGAAATCCATTGTTGTAGCTATCGAACGTTTTGTGAAACACCCGATCTACGGTAAATTCATCAAGCGTACGACCAAACTGCACGTACATGACGAGAACAACGAATGTGGTATCGGCGACAAGGTTGAAATCCGTGAATGCCGTCCACTGTCCAAGACTAAGTCCTGGACGCTGGTTCGCGTTGTAGAGAAAGCGGTTCTGTAATAGAGTACGCATTCTCAATACGAATAAACGGCTCAGCAATGAGCCGTTTATTTTTTCTACCCATATTGCAGAAGCGGTGTTATAATGCCGCGCCCTCGATATGGGGCTTTTTAACGGCTCTGATTTTAGAGTCTCAGGTAGTAGTTGACATTAGCGGAGCACTAAAATGATCCAAGAACAGACTATGCTGAACGTCGCCGACAACTCCGGTGCACGTCGCGTAATGTGTATCAAGGTTCTGGGTGGCTCGCACCGTCGCTACGCAGGCGTAGGCGACATCATCAAGATCACCATCAAGGAAGCAATTCCACGTGGTAAGGTCAAAAAAGGTGATGTGCTGAAGGCGGTAGTGGTGCGCACCAAGAAGGGTGTTCGTCGCCCTGACGGTTCTGTCATTCGCTTCGATGGTAATGCATGCGTTATTTTAAACAATAACAGCGAGCAGCCTATCGGCACGCGTATCTTTGGGCCGGTAACTCGTGAACTTCGTACTGAGAAGTTCATGAAAATTATCTCTCTGGCACCAGAAGTACTCTAAGGAGCGAATCATGGCAGCGAAAATCCGTCGTGATGACGAAGTTATCGTGTTAACCGGTAAAGATAAAGGTAAACGCGGTAAAGTAAAAAATGTTCTGTCTTCCGGCAAAATCGTCGTTGAAGGTATCAACCTGGTTAAGAAACATCAGAAGCCGGTTCCGGCCCTGAACCAACCAGGCGGCATCGTTGAAAAAGAAGCTGCTATTCAGGTTTCTAACGTTGCAATCTTCAATGCGGCTACCGGTAAGGCTGACCGTGTAGGCTTTAGATTCGAAGACGGCAAAAAAGTCCGTTTCTTCAAGTCTAACAGCGAAACTATCAAGTAATTTGGAGTAGTACGATGGCGAAACTGCATGATTACTACAAAGACGAAGTAGTTAACAAACTCATGACTGAGTTTAGCTACAATTCTGTCATGCAAGTCCCTCGGGTCGAGAAGATCACCCTGAACATGGGTGTTGGTGAAGCGATCGCTGACAAGAAACTGCTGGATAACGCAGCAGCTGACCTGACAGCAATCTCCGGTCAAAAACCGCTGATCACCAAAGCACGCAAATCTGTTGCAGGCTTCAAAATCCGTCAGGGCTATCCGATCGGCTGTAAAGTAACTCTGCGTGGCGAACGCATGTGGGAGTTCCTTGAGCGCCTGATCACTATTGCTGTTCCACGTATCCGTGACTTCCGTGGCTTGTCCGCTAAGTCTTTCGACGGTCGTGGTAACTACAGCATGGGTGTCCGTGAGCAGATCATCTTCCCAGAAATCGACTACGATAAAGTCGACCGCGTGCGTGGTTTGGATATTACCATTACCACTACTGCGAAATCTGATGAAGAAGGCCGTGCTCTGCTGGCTGCCTTTGACTTCCCGTTCCGCAAGTAAGGTAGGGTTACTGAATGGCTAAGCAATCAATGAAAGCACGCGAAGTAAAGCGCGTAGCTTTAGCTGATAAATTCTTCGCTAAACGCGCTGAACTGAAAGCGATCATTTCTGATGTGAACGCTTCCGACGAAGATCGTTGGAATGCGGTTCTCAAGCTGCAGTCTCTGCCGCGTGATTCCAGCCCGTCTCGTCAGCGTAACCGCTGTCGTCAAACAGGTCGTCCACATGGTTATGTGGGCAAGTTTGGGTTGAGCCGTATCAAACTGCGTGAAGCCGCCATGCGCGGTGAAGTACCAGGCTTGAAAAAGGCTAGCTGGTAATTACCAATTGAATCACGGGAGTAAAGACAGATGAGCATGCAAGATCCGATCGCGGATATGCTGACCCGTATCCGTAACGGTCAGGCCGCGAACAAAGTTGCGGTCACCATGCCTTCCGCCAAGCTGAAAGTGGCAATTGCCAACGTGCTGAAGGAAGAAGGTTTTATCGAAGATTTTAAAGTTGAAGGCGACACCAAGCCGGAACTGGAACTTACTCTCAAGTATTTCCAGGGTAAAGCTGTTGTAGAAAGCATTCAGCGTGTCAGCCGCCCAGGCCTGCGCATCTATAAGAAAAAAGATGAGCTGCCAAAAGTAATGGCTGGTCTTGGTATCGCAGTTGTTTCTACCTCTAAAGGTGTTATGAC
>NZ_JADDTS010000005.1:0-101518 GCF_015159675.1 Enterobacter cloacae complex sp. S2 | reverse complement strand
GCCCTGTGGGAGAGGGCCGGGGTGAGGGCACCAGACCGCCCTCAATCCTAGCGAATCCCACCATACGCCAGCGTCACCTCTTTCGCGGCCTTAATCACCAGCGCACCCAGCTCGGTGACGCGGTCGTCGGTCATACGTGAAATCGGCCCGGAGATGGAGATGGCGGCAAACGGCTCGCGGTGTTCGTCGAAAATACAGGACGCGAGGCAGCGCAGCCCGAGGGCATGTTCTTCGTCATCAAACGAATAGCCGCGCTTGCGGGTCAGAGCCAGATCTTCTTTCAGATGCACCGGCGACACCAGGGTGGCGTGGGTGTAGGCGTGCAGACCTTTACGGTGCAGCAGACCCGTCACCTGCTCTTCGCTAAGCTGCGAGAGAAACGCTTTCCCTGCGCCAGAGGCGTGCATCGGCAGCTTGCCGCCAATCGGTGCGGACATGCGCATCAGCTGCGTACACTGCACCTGGTCGATGATAATCGCCTGATGATCGCTCTGATCCAGCACGGCCAGGTTTACCGTCTCGCCGGACTCCTCCATCAGCTTGCGCAGAATCGGGTGGACAATCGCCAGCAGGTTGCGGCTTTGCAGGAAGCTGCTGCCGACGATAAAGGCATGCGCGCCAACCGCCCAGTGACCCAGCTCGCCCACCTGACGTACGAAGCCCAGCTGCTGCATGGTGGTTAACAGGCGGTGAGTGGTGGAGTTCGGCAGTCCCGCCTGCTGCGCCAGCTCTGTCAGGGCCACGCTACCATGCGATTCGGCTATCCATTCCAGCAGCTTCAGGCCGCGCGTCAGGGATTGAACCTGTCCGCCAGGTTGTGCAGCGGTGGTTGCAGCAGGTTTTCTGCCGCGTTTAGCGGGAACGGTCGTAACCATGACGAACTCCTTTTTCTGTATCGTGGAAATCATTTTCGTTTTATTTGGTGGTTTTGCAACCGCTTTCCTGACTGATCGGAGGAGTGATAGTGAACATGTCTCATGTTACCGCTGTGTGACTTTTCGACCCTTAGAGATTATGCCAGTATGGAACGCAGCCTTTTGGCCATGTTGAACGTTGTCGGGAGCAAGTGTGAGCAGCAAAGTAGAGCAACTGCGTGCGCAGTTAAATGAACGAATTCTGGTGCTGGACGGCGGCATGGGCACCATGATCCAGGGCTATCGTCTGATTGAAGACGATTTCCGTGGAGAGCGCTTTGCCGACTGGCCTTGTGACCTGAAAGGAAACAATGACCTGCTGGTGTTGAGCAAACCCTCTGTCATCAGGGATATCCACAACGCCTACTTCGAAGCGGGTGCGGATATTGTAGAAACCAACACCTTCAACTCGACAACCATCGCCATGGCGGATTACCAGATGGAATCCCTGTCGGCGGAGATCAACTTTGAAGCGGCGAAACTCGCCCGCGCCTGCGCCGACGAGTGGACGGCCCGCACGCCGGACAAGCCACGCTATGTTGCCGGGGTGCTGGGCCCGACCAACCGCACCGCGTCGATTTCTCCGGACGTGAACGATCCAGCCTTCCGCAATATCACCTTTGACCAACTGGTGGCCGCGTATCGTGAGTCCACTAAAGCGCTGGTGGAAGGCGGTTCCGACCTGATCCTGATTGAAACCGTATTCGACACCCTCAACGCCAAAGCCGCAATTTACGCGGTGAAAGAGGAGTTCGAGGCGCTGGGCGTTGACCTGCCGATCATGATTTCCGGCACCATCACCGATGCCTCGGGGCGCACGCTTTCCGGCCAGACAACCGAAGCGTTTTATAACTCTCTGCGCCATGCCGAAGCGCTCTCCTTCGGCCTGAACTGCGCGCTGGGGCCGGACGAGCTGCGCCAGTACGTGCAGGAGCTTTCGCGCATCGCAGAGTGCTACGTCACCGCCCACCCGAACGCCGGTCTGCCGAACGCGTTCGGTGAGTATGATCTGGATGCCGATACCATGGCGGCGCAAATCCGCGAGTGGGCCGAATCTGGCTTCCTCAACATCGTCGGCGGCTGCTGCGGCACCACGCCAGAGCACATCGCCGCCATGAGCCGCGCCGTCGCCGGGCTTGCACCGCGCAAGTTACCCGAGCTTCCGGTAGCCTGCCGTCTGTCCGGCCTTGAGCCGTTGACCATCGGCGACGACAGCCTGTTTGTGAACGTGGGTGAACGTACCAACGTCACCGGTTCTGCGAAGTTCAAGCGCCTGATCAAAGAAGAGAAGTACAGCGAAGCGCTGGACGTTGCCCGCCAGCAGGTGGAGAGCGGCGCGCAGATTATCGATATCAACATGGACGAGGGGATGCTCGACGCCGAAGCGGCGATGGTGCGCTTCCTCAACCTGATTGCCGGCGAGCCGGACATCGCCCGCGTGCCGATCATGATTGACTCTTCCAAATGGGACGTCATCGAAAAGGGGCTGAAGTGCATTCAGGGCAAAGGCATCGTTAACTCCATCTCAATGAAAGAGGGCGTCGATACCTTTATCCACCACGCGAAGCTGGTGCGTCGCTACGGGGCCGCCGTGGTGGTGATGGCCTTCGATGAAGTGGGCCAGGCCGATACTCGCGAGCGCAAAATTGAGATTTGCCGCCGGGCGTACAACATTTTGACCGAAGAGGTGGGCTTCCCGCCGGAAGACATTATTTTCGACCCGAACATCTTCGCCGTCGCGACCGGCATCGAAGAGCACAACAACTACGCCCAGGACTTTATCGGCGCGTGTGAAGACATTAAACGCGAGCTACCGCATGCGCTGATCTCCGGCGGCGTGTCAAACGTGTCGTTCTCGTTCCGCGGTAACGACCCGGTGCGTGAGGCGATCCACGCCGTGTTCCTCTACTATGCCATCCGCAACGGGATGGACATGGGGATCGTTAACGCCGGACAGCTGGCGATTTACGACGACCTGCCCGCAGAACTACGCGACGCAGTAGAAGATGTGATCCTCAACCGTCGCGACGACGCCACCGAACGCATGCTGGATCTGGCGGAAAAATACCGCGGCAGTAAAGCTGACGAATCAGCCAACGTTCAGCAGGCCGAATGGCGTTCCTGGGATGTGAGAAAGCGTCTGGAATACTCGCTGGTAAAAGGCATTACTGAGTTCATTGAGCAGGATACCGAGGAAGCGCGTCAGCAGGCAGCCCGTCCGATTGAAGTGATCGAAGGGCCGCTGATGGACGGCATGAACGTGGTCGGCGATCTGTTCGGCGAGGGCAAAATGTTCCTGCCGCAGGTGGTGAAATCCGCCCGCGTCATGAAGCAGGCCGTGGCTTATCTTGAGCCGTTTATCGAAGCCAGCAAAGAGAAGGGCTCCAGTAACGGTAAGATGGTCATTGCCACCGTGAAGGGCGACGTGCACGACATTGGCAAAAACATTGTCGGCGTGGTACTGCAATGCAATAACTACGAAATTATCGATCTTGGCGTGATGGTCCCGGCGGATAAAATCCTCAGGACCGCTCGCGAAGTGAATGCGGATCTGATTGGTCTTTCCGGGCTGATTACGCCGTCGCTGGACGAAATGGTCAACGTGGCAAAAGAGATGGAGCGCCAGGGCTTCACTATTCCACTGCTGATTGGCGGGGCAACCACCTCGAAAGCCCACACCGCAGTGAAAATCGAGCAGAACTACAGTGGGCCGACGGTGTATGTCCAAAACGCCTCGCGCACCGTGGGCGTGGTCTCCGCGCTGCTGTCTGACACCCAGCGCGATGACTTTGTCGCCCGCACCCGCAAAGAGTATGAAACCGTCCGCATTCAGCATGGACGTAAGAAACCGCGCACGCCGCCGGTTTCGCTTCAGGCGGCGCGCGATAACGATCTGGCGTTCGACTGGTCCAGCTATACGCCGCCGGTCGCGCACCGTCTGGGCGTGCAGGAGGTGACGGCCAGCATCGAAACGCTGCGTAACTACATCGACTGGACGCCGTTCTTCATGACCTGGTCGCTGGCGGGCAAATATCCGCGCATTCTTGAAGATGAGGTAGTAGGCGAAGAGGCGAAACGCCTGTTTAAAGATGCCAACGATATGCTCGACAGACTGAGCGCAGAGAAAGCCCTCAACCCGCGCGGCGTGGTGGGGCTGTTCCCGGCGAACCGCGTGGGCGACGATGTTGAAATTTACCGCGATGAAACCCGCACCCATGTGCTGGCCGTGAGCCACCATCTGCGCCAGCAAACCGAGAAAGTGGGCTTTGCCAACTACTGCCTGGCGGATTTCGTCGCACCGAAACTCTCCGGTAAAGCCGACTATATCGGCGCCTTTGCGGTGACCGGCGGTCTGGAAGAAGACGCGCTGGCGGACGCGTACGACGCACAGCACGATGATTACAACAAAATCATGGTGAAAGCGATCGCCGATCGCCTGGCGGAAGCCTTTGCTGAGTACCTCCACGAGCGCGTACGTAAGGTGCACTGGGGCTACGCGGCGAATGAGAATCTCAGCAACGAGGAGCTGATCCGCGAAAACTACCAGGGCATTCGTCCGGCACCCGGCTATCCGGCCTGCCCGGAACACACCGAGAAGGGCACTATCTGGAAACTGCTCGACGTGGAAGCGCATACCGGCATGAAACTTACCGAGTCGTTCGCCATGTGGCCGGGCGCGTCCGTTTCCGGCTGGTATTTCAGCCACCCGGACAGCAAGTACTTCGCCGTGGCACAGCTTCAGCGAGATCAGATTGAAGACTACGCCCTGCGAAAAGGCATGAGCGTGTCAGAGGTGGAACGCTGGCTGGCGCCGAATTTAGGCTACGACGCAGACTAACGTCACTTTTCCTTACAACAAACAGGGCACCGCTATGGTGCCTTGTCTCTTTCTTACGTTTAAACCCTTATACTGGAAGAAGGTTCTTACTACATTGCCCGGCGGCGCTGCGCTGACCGGGCCTGCGCGTAGGCCGGATAAGGCGTAGCCGCCATCCGGCAAGATAACGCGCAACAAGCCTCAGGAAAACAGATAACGATAAGGAGGAAAACCCACTGTGTTGACGTTGTTACACCTGCTCTCCGCAGTCGCACTGCTGGTATGGGGCACCCATATCGTTCGTACCGGCGTGATGCGCGTGTTTGGCGCACGTTTACGTACCGTTCTCAGCGGCAGCGTTGAGAAGAAGCCGCTCGCCTTCTGTGCGGGTATTGGCGTCACGGCGCTGGTGCAAAGCAGCAACGCCACCACTATGCTCGTCACCTCGTTCGTGGCGCAGGATCTGGTGGCGCTCGCCCCGGCGCTGGTGATTGTCCTTGGTGCCGACGTCGGTACCGCGCTGATGGCACGTATCCTGACCTTCGATCTCTCTTGGCTGTCGCCGCTACTGATTTTTATCGGCGTCATTTTCTTCCTCGGCCGTAAGCAAAGCCGTGCCGGGCAGCTTGGCCGCGTCGGTATTGGCCTCGGGCTGATCCTGCTGGCGCTGGAGCTGATTGTGCAGGCAGTTACGCCGATTACCCAGGCCAACGGTGTGCAGGTCATTTTCGCCTCGTTAACCGGCGATATTATGCTGGATGCGCTGATCGGCGCGGTGTTTGCCATTGTCAGCTACTCCAGCCTGGCGGCCGTGTTGCTGACGGCCACGCTAACCGCTGCGGGCGCGATCTCTTTCCCGGTGGCGCTATGCCTGGTCATCGGTGCGAATCTTGGCTCTGGCCTGCTGGCGATGCTTAACAACAGCGCAGCCAATGCTGCCGCCCGACGGGTGGCGCTGGGGAGTTTGCTCTTCAAGCTGGTGGGTAGCCTGATCATTCTGCCGTTTGTGCACCCGCTGGCGAACCTGATGGACAACCTCTCTCTGCCGAAAGCGGAGCTGGTGATCTACTTCCACGTCTTCTACAACCTGGTACGCTGTCTGGCGATGGTGCCGTTTGCCGCGCCGATGGCCCGCTTCTGCGAGCGGCTAATTCGTGATGAACCGGAGCTGGACGCGCGCCTTAAACCGAAGCATCTGGACACCTCGGTGCTGGACACGCCCGCGCTGGCTATCGCCAATGCCGCCCGCGAAACGCTGCGCATGGGTGACGCGATGGAAACCATGCTGGAAGGGTTGCAAAAGGTGATGCACGGCGAGCCGCGCGAAGAAAAAGAGCTGCGCAGGCTGGCGGACGATATCAACGTGCTGTATACCGCCATCAAGCTCTATCTGGCGCGGATCCCGCAGGACGAGCTGGCGGAAGAGGAGTCGCGCCGCTGGGCGGAAATCATTGAGATGTCGCTTAACCTGGAGCAGGCTTCGGATATTGTCGAGCGTATGGGCAGTGAAATCGCAGACAAATCCCTGGCCGCACGTCGGGCGTTTTCTGTCGAAGGGCTGAAGGAGCTGGAAGCGCTCCACGAACAGCTGGTCAGCAACCTGAAGCTGGCGATGTCGGTCTTCTTCTCCAGCGACGTGCCGAGCGCGCGCCGCCTGCGCCGCAACAAGCACCGTTTCCGCATCCTCAACCGGCGCTACTCGCACGCCCACGTTGAGCGTCTGCACCAGCAGAACGTGCAGAGTATCGAGACCAGCTCGCTCCACCTGGGGCTGCTGGGCGATATGAAACGTCTTAACTCGTTGTTCTGCGCGGTGGCGTACAGCGTGATGGAGCAGCCGGATGAAGATGACGAGCGGGATGAGTATTAATCTCTGAAAGCGCCTCGCAAAACGGTTTTGTGAGGCGTGACTCCCCATAAAGAGCAATTTATTCTTCAACCCTTACATTTTTAAGGGAATAGGAAGTGCTCAATTATTACGCTACACTTCGCCAGTTCATGCGCATTCCAATGGGGGGTCTCATGCGGTGCTAATAGCATTAAAAAATCAGTGAATGTTTCCCTGTCGCCGGACATCCTTGAAGAGGCGCGAAGGCTTAAACTTAACCTTTCTGCCGTGCTAACGGCGGCTTTGCAGGAGCAATTTCGTGAACATCGGCGCGCAGAGTGGCTTGAAGAAAATAAAGCTTCTATTGACGCCATTAACCAGTGGGTTGATGAAAACGGCTCCTTTAGTGACTTTCAGAGGTCGTTCTGATGAAGCATGTACTGGTCGCTCCCGCCGTTGAGGTCGCGGGAAAACCCTGCGTGGTGATGATGCACATGATGGCAGGCATATCGCTAAAAGAGTTAGGTGAACGCGTTGCCGATCTTACTAACAGCAGTGCTTCATTGCGGGATGCACTCGATTTTCTGATCAGCGGTTACTAGGACTTTTTTGTCAGGCGCAAGGTAAGGTATATTTCGCCCTTCACAGGAGAAACTATGCTGCCAACTCAATCAACCCGATTAAACAAATACATTAGCGAGAGCGGGATCTGCTCACGTCGCGAGGCTGACCGTTACATTGAACAGGGTAACGTGTTTCTTAACGGCAAACGCGCCACCATTGGCGATCAGGTGGTACCTGGCGATGTGGTGAAAGTGAATGGTCAGGTCATCGAACCGCGTGATGCCGAAGACCTGGTGTTTATCGCGTTGAACAAACCGGTTGGGATTGTCAGCACCACGGAAGATGGCGAGCGGGACAACATTGTTGATTTCGTGAACCACAGCAGCCGCATTTTCCCGATTGGCCGTCTGGATAAAGACTCTCAGGGGCTGATTTTCCTCACCAACCACGGCGATCTGGTCAACAAAATTCTGCGTGCCGGTAACGACCACGAGAAAGAGTACATCGTGACGGTGAACAAGCCGGTGACGGACGAGTTTATCCGCGGAATGGGCGCTGGCGTGCCGATTCTGGGCACCGTGACGAAGAAGTGTAAAGTCAAAAAAGAAGCACCGTTCGCGTTCCGCATCACGCTGGTTCAGGGCCTGAACCGCCAGATCCGCCGCATGTGCGAGTACTTCGGTTATGAAGTGACGAAGCTGGAACGCACGCGCATCATGAACGTCAGCCTGTCTGGCATCCCGCTGGGCGAGTGGCGTGACTTAACGGATGACGAGCTGATCGAGCTGTTCAAACTTATCGAGAACTCCTCGTCCGAAGCGAAGCCGAAAGCTAAAGCCAAACCGAAAACGCAGGCGATTAAGCGTCCGGTGGTGAAGGCACCGCAGGCGGAAGAGAAAGGGCGAGGCAAGCCGGGCAACGGAAAACGCTTTACCCAGCCGGGGCGCAAAAAGAAAGGGCGCTGATTAGCGCCTTCCACGGGTTGATGTGCTGGCGGACCAGGAAAAAGTCGCCTCTGCGTCGGGTTTATACGCCTGCTCTTTTTTCAGCTTGCGGGCTTTTTTCGCCGCGGCATCACGTTGCGCCATCAGCTTATCGATGTACTCTTTTTTAACCTGATTGGTTTCGGCGTTCGTCAGCGTGCGGCCATGCGCGATGCGGGCGCGGTCGAGAAGCGTTTTAAGTTCGCGCTGCTCGGCTTCGGTCATGTCTTTCTGGGTCAAACGTGGTGTAGCCATTGCTGAAGCCTCCTGATGGGGAGGCTTCAGTGTAAAGCAAGCCGGCTCAATTAACCCTGTTTCACCGCATCTTTTTTCGGTTGGTCATCAATCGGCTTACCGGACCAGTACCCTGCTAACAGCGAACCGGACAGGTTGTGCCAGACGGAGAACAGCGCTCCCGGTAGCGCCGCCAGCGGTGAGAAGTAAATTTTACCCAGCGCCGCCGCCAGGCCAGAGTTCTGCATCCCCACTTCGATCGCCAGCGTGCGGCAGGTGGATTCGTCGAAACCAAACAGCTTTCCACCCCAGTATCCGCCCAGCAGACCAATGGTGTTATGCAGCACAACCGCGACGATCACTACAAAGCCCACCGAAGCAATGTGCGATGCGGAACCGGCTACCACGGCGCTGATAATGGCAAGTATGCAGACCATCGAAAACGCGGGCAGATACGGCTCAACCGCTTTCACCACCCGCGGGAAGAGATGGTGGATCACCAGTCCCAGCGCAATCGGGATCACCACGATTTGCAGAATGCTGAGCAGCATGCCCATCACATCCACCTGGATATGCGCGTCCACGTACAGGCGGGTTAACAGCGGCGTGGCAATCACGCCCACCAGCGTGGAAACGGAAGAGATAGTGACGGAGAGCGCCACGTCGCCTTTCGCCAGATAGATCATGACGTTAGATGCCGTGCCGCTGGCGACGCTCCCCACCAGCACCATCCCGGCGGAAAGGTCGGGCGGCATCTTAAAGGCCATCGCCAGCAGCCAGGCCGCGAGCGGCATCACCAGGTAGTGCAGGAAAATCCCTGCGGCAACCGGTGCCGGGCGAGACAGCACGCGTTTGAAATCGTCAATTTTTAGATGCACGCCCATGCCGAACATAATCAGCATCAGTAGCGTGGTGACCCACGGACCAATGCCCGTGAACGTGGTGGGAGTGTAATACGCGAGTACGGAGAGCAGCAGCGCCCATAACGGGAACAGCCGGGTGATAGCGGAGAGCATAGTGAATTCCTTGCAGTATTGTCGTGTTGTTTTGTTATAAAAAAGCCGGGTCTGTGCCCGGCTTATGGATAATGTTTATCGTGCTAACGAATTTTATTCAAACAAATTCTGATGAAGTTTCTGCACAACCTGCTCGGCCTGATCGGCAGGGACCAGGAAGCAGAGGTTGTAGCTGGACGCGCCGTAGCAAATCATGCGGATGCTGAACGGGTCGAGCACGCCGAACACCTCTTTGCCCACGCCGCACGCGCGCGACAGCTTATTACCGATGATGGCAACCAGCGCCAGATCTTCTTCCACCTCCACGCGGCACAGCTCGGAAAGCTCAATCAGCAGCGACTGCGTCAGCAGGGTATCACCCGTTGAGGTTGAACCGGTGGTGTCGAGCGTCAGCGCAATGCTGACTTCTGACGTGGTGATCAGGTCCACGGAGATATTGTGGCGCGCCAGGATGCCAAACACTTCCGCCAGGAATCCGCGGGAGTGCAGCATATTATGGCTGTGCAGGGTAACCAGCGTCTGCTTACGACGCAGGGCCAGCGCGCGGAACAGCGGCGGGTTCTCGGTTTTCTTGCAGACCAGCGTCCCGCCCGCCTTTGGATCTTTACTGGAGCCAACGAAGACCGGAATGTCGCTGCGCACGGCAGGCAGCAGCGTGGCCGGATGCAGCACTTTTGCGCCGAAGGTGGCCATTTCAGCCGCTTCTTCAAAGGCGATCACGTCAATGCGTTTTGCCGCAGAGACCACGCGCGGGTCGGTGGTGTAAATGCCCGGCACGTCCGTCCAGATATCCACGCGGGTGGCATGCAGGGCTTCACCCAGCAGGGCGGCGGTATAGTCGCTGCCGCCACGGCCCAGCGTGGTTGTGCGCCCTTTGGCTTCGCTGCCGATAAAGCCCTGGGTGATCACTATGCCTTCATCCAGACGCGGGGCAAGCTGCTGGTTAGTGAGCTCTGCCAAAGCTTCAACGTCCGGCTCGGCGCGGCCAAAGCGGTCGCTGGTGCGCATTACTTTACGCACGTCGAACCACTGCGCCTGAATATTGCGCTCGCGCATGATCTCAACGAACAGCAGGGTGGACATCAGTTCGCCGTGGCTGACCAGTTCGTCGGTTAGGGCGGTAGAGGTTGCCAGTGAAGCGGCTTCTGCCAGGGTAGTGATATTTTCCAGCAGGCGTTCCACTTCCTCACGAATGACGTTCGGGTTTTGCAGACGCTCAAGGATGTCGAACTGAATTTTGCGCAGTGCATCCAGCTTCACGAAACGCTCGGTCGCTTCCAGTCCTTCAGACAAAGAAACCAGCAGGTTCGTCACGCCGGCTGAGGCGGAGAGCACCACCAGGCGGGTATTCGGATCGGCCAGCACCACATCGGCGCTGCGGTTCATGGCAGCGTAGTCTGCCACACTGGTGCCGCCAAACTTGGCGACCACAAAACTCGTCATAACAACCTCGTGTCAGGGAATGAATAGAGCGACCTTGGCACAAGAATGAAGCGAGAACAGGTGCAGGCGCAAAATACGGCCCTATAAATAAAATGCGGGGGAGGTCCTGTCAATGCTGGGATTATGCGGATTTTTCATGGGGGGGTACCCCTCAGAAACAGGACTTATAACAGGCCCATATTTTATGCTCCTTTTTACCCCTTTTTGACCAACATTTCGCCACGCCGGAAGGGCGCGACAGCAGCTATACTTTTCGGGTCTTTTCACCTGCGTTTGATGCAGACCAGGGCAATGGCATAAAAACCATCACAATTTTTATTTGCAGGCGCTACAATCGACCGCAGTCACAATTCTCAAATCAGAAGAGTATTGCTATGAAAAACATCAACCCAACGCAGACCGCTGCATGGCAGGCACTACAGAAACATTTTGATGAAATGAAAGACGTCACTATCGCGGATCTGTTCGCGAAAGATGCCGATCGTTTCAGCAAGTTTTCCGCCACCTTCGATGACCTGATGCTGGTGGATTTCTCTAAGAACCGTATCACCGAAGAGACGCTGGCGAAGCTGCAAGATCTGGCGAAAGAGACTGAGCTGGCAGATGCCATCAAATCCATGTTCTCCGGTGAGAAGATCAACCGCACCGAAGACCGTGCCGTGCTGCACGTGGCGCTGCGCAACCGTAGCAATACTCCAATTATCGTTGACGGCAAAGATGTGATGCCGGAAGTGAACGCGGTGCTGGAAAAGATGAAAACCTTCTCTGAAGCGATCATCTCAGGTCAGTGGAAAGGCTACACCGGGAAAGCGATCACCGACGTCGTAAACATCGGTATCGGCGGCTCTGACCTCGGCCCGTTCATGGTGACCGAGGCGCTGCGCCCGTATAAAAACCATCTCAACATGCACTTCGTGTCCAACGTCGATGGGACTCACATCGCTGAAGTGCTGAAAAAGGTGAACCCGGAAACCACGCTGTTCCTGGTGGCGTCTAAAACCTTCACCACTCAGGAAACCATGACCAACGCCCACAGCGCGCGCGACTGGTTCCTGAAAACCGCGGGCGACGAAAAGCACGTGGCGAAACACTTCGCGGCGCTGTCCACCAACGGTAAAGCGGTGGGTGAGTTCGGTATTGATACTGCGAACATGTTTGAATTCTGGGACTGGGTGGGTGGCCGCTACTCACTGTGGTCTGCGATCGGTCTGTCCATCATCCTGTCCGTCGGCTTCGACAACTTCGTTGAGCTGCTCTCCGGCGCGCACGCGATGGACAAACACTTCTCCACCACCGCGCCTGAGAAAAACCTGCCGGTGCTGCTGGCGCTGATTGGGATCTGGTACAACAACTTCTTCGGCGCTGAAACCGAAGCGATTCTGCCGTACGACCAGTATATGCACCGCTTTGCGGCCTACTTCCAGCAGGGCAACATGGAATCCAACGGTAAATACGTTGACCGTAACGGCAACGCGGTGGATTACCAGACTGGCCCAATCATCTGGGGCGAGCCGGGCACCAACGGTCAGCACGCGTTCTACCAGCTGATCCACCAGGGCACCAAAATGGTACCGTGCGATTTCATCGCCCCGGCGATTACGCACAACCCGCTGTCCGACCACCATCCGAAGCTGCTGTCTAACTTCTTCGCCCAGACCGAAGCGCTGGCGTTCGGTAAATCCCGCGAGGTGGTTGAGCAGGAGTACCGTGACCAGGGTAAAGATCCGGCTACGCTGGAACACGTTGTGCCGTTCAAAGTGTTCGAAGGCAACCGTCCAACTAACTCCATTCTGCTGCGTGAAATTACGCCGTTCAGCCTGGGCGCGCTGATTGCCCTCTACGAGCACAAGATCTTCACTCAGGGCGCTATTCTGAACATCTTCACCTTTGACCAGTGGGGCGTTGAGCTGGGCAAACAGCTGGCAAACCGCATTCTGCCAGAGCTGGGTGACGATAAAGCAATCGACAGCCACGACAGCTCCACCAATGGTCTGATTAACCGTTATAAAGCATGGCGTGCGTAATAAATATGTCATGAACAATGCCGGCGATATGCCGGCATTTTTTTATCGGATAATTCCTGATGTCTGTTAGTTATCTCAAATTCTGAATCTGAGTTTAATCCGAAAAACACGGTTACCCCGTAAATTGCTGAGGGTTATTTTAAGAAAATACGGAGTGATACTTTAATGGGTTTATATTATAACTGCTTGATAATGAATGGTTATCTATTTCAATAATTATTTTTTCTTTTCATTTTTAACCATTAGTCTGAAAACCTCATCCCTATTTACCCCCACGGTAAACCCACTGCTTTAGTTGTGTATACTCGAATCCGCCTGAATTTCTTTTCGGGCAAATCTCCATTCATTCATTGAAGGGAAATTGTTATGAAGAAAGTACTGTATGGCATTTTTGCCATATCTGCGCTTGCGGCGACGTCTGTCTATGCAGCTCCGGTCCAGGTCGGGGAAGCAGCAGGGTCGGCAGCGACGTCTGCGTCTGCGGGGAGTTCTACCGCAGCCAGCACCAGCGCCGTAAGTTCAGCCGTGGGTGTCGCGCTGGCGGCAACCGGTGGCGGTGATGGCTCCAATACCGGAACCACGACCACTACGACGACCAGCACCCAGTAATACCGGGTGTTTTAATCATAACCACACTTCGGTGTGGTTATTTCGCCCCTTCGGAGAAGAGTCGTGAAGCGACCTGCAATCATCCTGATTTGCCTGCTATTGCAGGCGTGCTCAGCTACCACCAAAGGGCTGGGCCACTCACTGTGGGACAGCATGTTCGGCACGCCGGGCGTGCATCTGACCGATGACGAACTTCAGAACATGCCGTATGCCAGCCAGTACATGCAGCTAAACGATGGTCCGCAACTGTTTGTGGTGCTCGCTTTCGATGAAAACGGGCAGCAGAAATGGGTGACGCAGGATCAGGCTACCATCGTGACTCAGCATTCCCGAATCGTGAAAACGTTGCTCGGCGGCGACAACCTGCTTGAGGTAAACAACCTGGCTGAAGATCCGCTCATCAAGCCGAATCAGATCGTCGATGGCGCAAGCTGGACGCGCACAATGGGCTGGACCGAGCACAAACAGGTGCGCTACGCCACGGCCCGCTCCACCTTCCGCTGGGATGGTACGGACAGCGTCAAAGTGGGCAGCGACGAAACGCAGGTGCGCGTGCTGGATGAAGAGGTGACAACCGATCAGGCCACCTGGCATAACCGCTTCTGGGTGGACGGAGAGGGGCAAATCCGCCAGTCCTTACAGTATCTCGGTGCCGGTTTCTTCCCGGTGAAGACCACCCTGATCAAGGCGGCGAAATCATGAAAATGTTCATTCACGTTGCGCTTCTCGCCAGCCTGGCCTCGCCGCTGGCGTGGTCTGCGGGAACGGTACAGGTCTACACCCCGGACAGCGAAAAACCTAAAACCTTAACCAATGCCGGGCATCTGCTCGATCTGGTGGGGCAGCCGAGGCTGGCGAAAAGCTGGTGGACAGGGGCGGTTATCAGCGAGCGTCAGGCGACGATTGTAGCGGAACAAAAACATCAGGCGCTGCTCGCCCGACTGAGCGGGCTGGCACAACAGGAAGATGCTGACGATGCCGCGGCCATTACTAGCCTGCGTCAGCAGCTTCAGGCGGTTAAGGTGACGGGTCGCCAGAAGGTGAATCTCGATCCGGATGAGGTGCGCGTCGCCGAAAACGGCAATCCGTCGCTGGAAGGGGACTATACCCTGTGGCTGCCGGCTCAGCCTTCCACCGTCACCGTGATGGGGCTTATCAGCAGCCCTGGCAAAAAGCCGTTTACGCCGGGCCGTGACGTCGTGAGCTATCTCGACGAGCAAAGCTTGCTCAGCGGTGCGGATAACAGCTATGCCTGGGTGGTCTATCCGGACGGGCATACGCAAAAAGCGCCGGTGGCTTACTGGAATAAACGCCATATCGAACCTATGCCAGGCAGCATCATTTTTGTCGGTTTTGCCGACCATTTCTGGACGAAAGCGTATGACGGGCTTAATGCCGATATCCTTCGCTCCCTGATACAGCGGATACCGGAATAATGAAAAAAACCTATCTCTACAGCATGCTTGCACTGTGCGTGAGTGCCGCCTGTCATGCAGAAACGTATCCGGCACCCATCGGCCCGTCGCAGTCCGATTTTGGCGGCGTGGGCTTACTGCAAACCCCGACCGCGCGTATGGCCCGCGAGGGGGAAATCAGCCTTAACTATCGCGATAACGATCAGTACCGTTACTACTCTGCGTCCGTGCAGCTATTCCCCTGGCTGGAGACCACGCTGCGCTACACCGACGTGCGTACAAAACAGTACAGCAGCGTGGACGCCTTCTCCGGCGATCAGACCTATAAAGACAAGGCCTTCGACGTGAAGCTGCGCCTGTGGGAAGAGAGCTACTGGATGCCGCAGGTCTCCGTCGGGGCGAAAGACATTGGCGGGACCGGCCTGTTTGATGCGGAATACATCGTTGCCAGTAAAGCCTGGGGACCGTTTGATTTCTCGCTGGGTCTTGGCTGGGGCTACCTCGGCACCAGCGGCAACGTAACCAACCCGTTCTGTACCTACAGCGACAAATACTGCTACCGCGATAACAGCTATAAAAAAGCGGGTTCCATCAACGGCGACCAGATGTTCCACGGCCCGGCCTCGTTGTTTGGAGGCGTAGAGTATCAAACGCCATGGCAGCCGCTGCGCCTGAAGCTGGAGTACGAAGGCAATAACTACAGCGAAGATTTTGCCGGCAAGATTGAGCAGAAGAGCAAGTTTAACGTCGGCGCCATTTACCGCGTCACCGACTGGGCCGACGTTAACCTCAGCTATGAGCGCGGTAATACCCTGATGTTTGGCTTTACGCTGCGCACCAACTTTAACGACATGCGGCCGCGCTACAATGACAACCCGCGGCCCAAATACCAGCCGGAGCCGCAGGATGCGATCATTCAGCACTCCGTGGTAGCGAACCAGCTGACGCTGCTGAAATATAACGCAGGCCTGGCGGATCCGAAGATCCAGACCAAAGGCGATACGCTGTACGTCACCGGCGAGCAGGTAAAATACCGCGACTCCCGCGAAGGGATCGAGCGCGCCAACCGGATCGTCATGAACGATCTGCCGGAGGGGATCCGCACGATCCGCGTGACGGAGAACCGTCTCAACCTGCCGCAGGTCACCACTGAAACCGATGTTGCCAGCCTTAAACGTCATCTTGAAGGCGAACCGCTGGGACATGAAACCGAGCTGGTGCAAAAACGCGTTGAGCCGGTGGTGCCAGAGAGCACCGAGCAGGGCTGGTATATCGATAAATCCCGCTTCGATTTCCATATCGATCCGGTGCTGAACCAGTCCGTGGGTGGGCCGGAAAACTTCTACATGTATCAGCTGGGCGCGATGGCGACGGCGGATCTGTGGGTGACCGACCACCTGTTGACCACCGGTAGTCTGTTCGGCAACCTTGCCAACAACTACGACAAATTTAACTACACCAATCCGCCGAACGATTCAAAACTGCCGCGCGTGCGTACCCGCGTTCGCGAATATGTGCAGAACGATATCTACGTGAATAACCTGCAGGCCAACTACTTCCAGTACTTCGGTAACGGCTTCTACGGCCAGGTTTATGGTGGCTATCTGGAAACCATGTTCGGCGGCGCGGGGGCGGAGGTGCTTTATCGTCCCGTCGACAGTAACTGGGCGTTTGGGATTGATGCCAACTACGTGAAACAGCGTGACTGGCGCAGCGCGCAGGACATGATGAAGTTCACCGACTACAGCGTCAAAACCGGCCACCTGACCGCCTACTGGACGCCGTCGTTCGCACAGGATGTGCTGGTGAAAGCCAGCGTCGGGCAATACCTGGCGGGCGATAAGGGCGGCACGCTGGATATCTCCAAACACTTCGACAGCGGCGTTGTGGTAGGCGGTTATGCCACCATCACCAACGTTTCGCCAGACGAGTACGGGGAAGGGGACTTCACCAAAGGGGTGTATGTGTCGATTCCGCTGGATCTGTTCTCGTCAGGCCCAACCCGCAGCCGTGCGGCAGTGGGCTGGACGCCGCTGACGCGCGACGGCGGTCAGCAGCTTGGACGTAAGTTCCAGCTGTATGATATGACCAGCGATAAGAACATTAACTTCCGCTGATGCTTGTTTGCCCGGTGGCGCTGTGCTTACCGGGCCTACGAAAGTATTTTTGTAGGCCGGGCAAACGCAGTGCCGCCCGGCAAGAATGTTCATATGGACAAAACATAAACAAAAAATATAGATCCCCGTCACATTTTTGCGTTATACAGGAACCTCGCCCTGGAGAATGAGGTGCTGTATGACATCCCTGACTCGTCCGCGTGTTGAGTTTATCTCAACAATACTCCAGACCGTGCTGAACCTCGGTCTGCTGAGCCTTGGCCTGATCCTGGTCGTGTTTCTGGGTAAAGAGACGGTGCATCTGGCGGATGTGCTGTTCGCACCTGAGCAAACCAGCAAATACGCGCTGGTGGAAGGCCTGGTGGTCTACTTTCTCTACTTTGAATTTATCGCCCTGATTGTGAAGTACTTTCAGTCCGGCTTTCACTTCCCGCTGCGCTATTTTGTCTACATTGGCATCACCGCCATTGTGCGGCTGATCATCGTCGATCATAAATCCCCGCTCGACGTGCTGATCTACTCGGCGGCGATCCTGCTGCTGGTGATCACCCTCTGGCTGTGCAACTCAAAGCGGCTGAAACGCGAATAAAAAAAGGGCGCTCCGAAGAGCGCCTAACAACAGTCACAAGTTGGTTCAATACAATACGTCTAAAGTTGAGGGTTGCAGTGGCATAACAGATGAAACTTAACCTTTCACACCGCCCGCCGTCAGGCCGTTGACCAGCCAGCGCTGGGCCAGCAGGAACACCACGGTAATCGGGATGGCAGAGAGGACGGCCGCCGCGGCAAAGTCGCCCCACAGGTAGTTTTGCGGGTTGAGGTATTGCTGCATACCGACGGCCAGGGTGTAGCTGTTCACATCGCGCAGTAACAGAGAGGCGACCGGTACTTCGGTGATCGCCGCGATAAACGACAGGATGAACACCACCGCCAGAATCGGCACCGACAGCGGCAGCAGCACCAGACGGAACGCCTGCCACGGGGTGGCGCCATCCAGCGCGGCGGCTTCTTCCAGTGAACCATCGATGGTTTCGAAATAGCCCTTGATGGTCCACACATGCAGGGCGATGCCGCCAAGATAGGCGAAGATCACGCCGCCGTGGGTGTTCAGGCCGATAAACGGCACGTACTGGCCCAGACGATCAAACAGGGCATACAACGCCACCAGTGACAGCACCGCCGGGAACATCTGGAAAATCAGCATCCCTTTCAGCAGCGTCGCTTTGCCCGGGAAACGCATACGGGCGAAGGCGTAAGCACAGGTGGTGGAGAGCGTCACGATGCCGATGGCAGTGATGGTCGCCACTTTTACCGAGTTCCACAGCCACAGCAGCACCGGGAACGGCGGTGGAGTGACGCGGCCATCCGCGTGTTCCACACTGAAGCCCAGCGCGAGTTTCCAGTGCTCCCAGGAGATTTCATCCGGGATCAGGCTCCCGGTGGCGAAGTTCCCCGAACGCAGGGAGATGGCGATAACCATCAGCAGCGGGAACATGATCGCCGCGATGAAAATCAGCAGGCCTAAGTGCGTCGCGAGGAGGCGCAGTTTCTGAGATTTGGGTTGTACCATAGCCATGTTCAGTGCCCTCCTTAGTCAAATTTCATACGTGTAGCTTTCAGGTTCACGATCGCCAGGGCGCCCACCAGCAGGAAGATCAGGGTGGCAATCGCTGCCGCCAGACCGAAGTCCTGACCGCCGCCGCCTTCGAAGGCGATACGGTAGGTGTAGCTCACGAGCAGGTCGGTATAGCCTGCCGGCGTGGTGGTGCCGAGACGGTCCGGACCGCCGTTGGTCAACAGCTGAATCAGCACAAAGTTGTTAAAGTTAAAGGCGAAGCTGGCAATCATCAGCGGCGTCAGCGGCTTAATGAGCAGCGGCAGGGTAATTTTGAAGAAGTTCTGGAACGGACCCGCGCCGTCCATCGCCGAGGCTTCGTACAGGTCGTCCGGGATGGCCTTCAGCAGCCCCATGCACAGGATCATCATGTACGGATAACCGAGCCAGGTGTTCACGATGATAATCATCGAGCGAGCGGTGGTCGGGTCGCTGAACCAGGCCGGTTTGATGCCGAACAGCGCGCTCAGCATCATGTTGATTTCACCGAAGCTCTGGTTAAACAACCCTTTGAAAATCAGAATCGAGATGAACGACGGCACGGCGTACGGCAGAATCAGCAGCACGCGGTAAATCGCTTTGCCCTTCAGGGATTCCCACTGGACCAGACAGGCCAGCACCATGCCCACGGCCACGGTCAGGATCACGGTCAGGATGGAGAAGACTACCGTCCAGACGAAGATGGCGAAGAACGGTTTCTGGATGCCTTCGTCGGTAAACACGCGGGTAAAGTTATCCCAGCCGATGGTAACGGTATAGCCCGGGCTGAGCTTGTCGTCGCCCCAGCTGCCGTCGGCATTCACCGACTGATAGAAACCGATATCGTTGTTCGGGCGGTATTTTACGCCGCTCTGGTTGTTGGTCAGCGTGCCGTCATCCGCCAGAGTATAAAGCGGCTGCGTGCCGGAAAACTGGCGCAGCGAGCTCATGGTTACTTTGCTGTCATCGGGCAGCACGGCGGTGAGCTGGGTCAGCGCCTGGCGATTTTGAGTGATGATACGCAGGTTGGCACGTTCACCTTCCGGCAGGGCCGCGGCCTCTTTTAAGACCAGCTTCTGCTCGCCGCCAAATTTGAACGCGTCGGAAAGATAGTTTTTGCCGCTCTCACCGTCAGTGAGCGCTAACTTCCACTCATCTCCCGCAGGATACAGGCCGAAGTTAAAGGTTTTACCCGCCTGATAAGAACGATCCAGAAGCACCTGGATGGCACGCTCCTGCGCGAGCTGGTTGGTGCTGCTGTAGTTAGTAAAGGCAATCGCGATGGTGCAGATCAGCGGAAAGAGGACAAACAGCCCCATCCCGGCAACACCGGGGTAGACATAGCGCCAGGCATACGCTTTACGGTTGGCGAAAATATACAGGCCAACCGAGCTTAAAATCAGCGTCATGATGGCAAAAAGGTATTCCCCTTGCACGTACATTAAAACAACAAGGTAACCCACCAGCAGACACAGCAGACCTATCACTGACCACTTCAGTGCGTCGCTTTGCCACCAGCGTTTCTTTTTAATGACATCCATGGGGTTCTTCCTCTACAACGGTGGAAACTTATCGTCAGGTGGCGCTGCGCTTACCTGACCTACGGATCGTGCCGTAGTCGTAGGGCGGGTAAGCGCACGCGCCACCCGCCGTTTTTCAGACTTACTTAGTAATACGACCCTGAGCATCTTTCAGCGCGGCATCAACAGTCTGGCGACCGCTTGCCGCGTTGATGACGGCGGTACGGGTGGCGTACCAGAACGCAGCCATCTGTGGGATGTTCGGCATGATTTCGCCTTTCTGGGCGTTATCCATGGTGGCCGCAATGCGTGGATCTTTCGCTAACTGATCCTGGAAGGATTTCAGCGCAACGGCGCCCAGCGGTTTGTCCTTGTTCACTTCATCCAGACCCTGATCGGTCAGCAGGTAGTTTTCGAGGAACTCTTTCGCCAGCTCTTTGTTCGGGCTGGCGGCGTTGATACCCGCGCTCATCACGCCAACAAACGGTTTAGACGGCTTGCCGTTGAAGGTTGGCAGCAGGGTCACGCCGTAGTTGACTTTGCTCTTGTCGATATTGGTCCAGGCCCACGGACCGTTGATGGTCATCGCGGTTTCGCCTTTGTTGAACGCCGCTTCCGCGATGGAGTAGTCGGTATCCGCATTCATGTGTTTGTTCTTAATCAGGTCAACCAGGAAGGTCAGGCCTTTTTTCGCGCCCGCGTTGTCCACGCCCACGTCTTTCACGTCATATTTGCCGTTTTCAAACTTGAACGCGTAGCCGCCGTCGGCAGCAATCAGCGGCCAGGTGAAGTACGGCTCTTGCAGGTTGAACATCAGAGCGGATTTACCTTTCGCCTTCAGCTCTTTATCCAGAGCAGGGATCTCTTCCCAGGTTTTCGGTGGATTTGGCACCAGGTCTTTGTTGTAAATCAGTGACAGGGCTTCAACCGCGATTGGGTAAGCGATCAGCTTGCCGTTGTAGCGAACGGCGTCCCAGGTGAACGGGAACAGTTTGTCCTGGAAGGCTTTGTCTGGCGTAACTTCTGCCAGCAGGCCAGACTGCGCGTAGCCCCCGAAACGGTCATGCGCCCAGAAGATAATGTCCGGACCGTCGCCCGTGGCCGCAACCTGCGGGAACTTCTCTTCCAGTTTGTCCGGGTGTTCTACGGTGACTTTGATACCGGTGTCTTTCTCGAATTTTTTGCCCACTTCGGCCAGACCGTTATAGCCCTTGTCGCCGTTAATCCAGATAACCAGCTTACCTTCTTCAATTTTGGCGAGAGCCGGTGCGGAAATCATCATTGCTGCGAGGGCGGACAATGCGAAAACGCGTGCGCCAGTCTTGATCTTCATATCTGCCATCCTTTATTGGTGATGTGCTCGTGGATACATAAGGTGGTTCAACGTGACTCAGTCTCCTTATTTGACATCCTCTTTCCATCCTCCCAGTCCCTACGCCCCACCCCCTGTTTGTGTGATCCCTGTAACATAAATTTAAGTTATGAGTGCTGGCGCACATAAAAACCCACTGAATTTTGCAGGCCGCTTCACGATTTTCGCCTCAGCCCCTCCGCTGCGGTCGCAGAGCCTGCTCTCTCATCCTCCCGCCTCCTCCCCCATAAAAAAGCCGGGGGGTGGAGGATTCACGAAAGTAATGGAACACGCATAGTGAACTTATCTTGAATGTTTCTGTCGGTGACAGGTTGTAACGAAGGGAGAAGGGCATGGCGAGCGTACAGCTGCGTAATGTAACGAAAGCCTGGGGCGACGTTGTGGTGTCAAAAGACATCAATCTGGACATCCACGAAGGTGAGTTTGTGGTGTTCGTTGGTCCATCAGGCTGTGGTAAATCTACTCTGCTGCGTATGATTGCCGGTCTTGAAACCATCACCAGTGGCGATTTATTTATTGGTGATACCCGAATGAACGACATCCCGCCAGCTGAACGCGGCGTGGGCATGGTGTTCCAGTCTTATGCGCTTTATCCGCATCTCTCCGTTGCCGAGAACATGTCCTTTGGCCTGAAGCTGGCCGGCGCGAAAAAAGAGACCATTAACCAGCGCGTCACCCAGGTGGCGGAAGTGCTCCAGCTGGCACATCTGCTGGAGCGTAAACCGAAGGCGCTCTCCGGTGGTCAGCGTCAGCGTGTGGCGATCGGCCGTACGCTGGTGGCCGAGCCGCGCGTGTTCCTGCTCGATGAACCTCTCTCTAACCTGGATGCCGCCCTGCGCGTCCAGATGCGTATCGAAATCTCCCGTCTGCACAAGCGTCTTGGACGCACGATGATTTACGTCACCCACGATCAGGTCGAAGCGATGACGCTGGCCGACAAAATCGTGGTACTGGACGCCGGTCGCGTGGCGCAGGTGGGCAAACCGCTGGAGCTGTATCACTACCCGGCAGACCGCTTTGTTGCGGGCTTTATTGGCTCGCCAAAGATGAACTTCCTGCCCGTAAAAGTGACCGCGACGGCAATCGAACAGGTACAGGTGGAGCTGCCAAACCGTCAGCAAGTCTGGCTGCCGGTCGACAGCGCCAACGTACAGGTGGGGGCCAATATGTCCCTCGGTATCCGCCCTGAGCATTTACTGCCGAGCCACATCGCTGATGTGACGCTGGAAGGTGAAGTTCAGGTCGTCGAACAGCTTGGTCACGAAACACAGATTCATATCCAGATCCCCGCCATCCGTCAGAACCTGGTCTACCGCCAGAATGACGTGGTGTTGGTAGAAGAGGGTGCCACATTCGCTATCGGTTTGCCGCCAGAGCGTTGCCATCTGTTCCGTGAGGATGGCACTGCATGTCGTCGGTTGCACAAAGAGCCAGGCGTTTAAGCATTCCAATTACAAAGAAAAGCAATGATCTCAGGAGATAGAATAATGATTACTCTGCGCAAACTTCCTTTGGCAGTTGCCGTCGCAGCGGGCGTAATGTCTGCTCAGGCACTGGCAGTGGATTTCCATGGTTATGCTCGTTCTGGTATCGGCTGGACGGGTAGTGGCGGTGAACAACAATGTTTCCAGGCAACAGGCGCACAAAGTAAATACCGTCTCGGTAACGAATGTGAAACCTACGCCGAACTGAAACTGGGCCAGGAAGTGTGGAAAGAAGGCGACAAAAGCTTCTATTTCGACACCAACGTAGCGTACTCCGTGGCACAGCAGAATGACTGGGAAGGTACCGATCCGGCGTTCCGTGAAGCTAACGTGCAGGGTAAAAACCTGATTGAATGGCTGCCTGGCTCTACCATCTGGGCCGGTAAGCGCTTCTATCAGCGTCATGACGTACACATGATCGACTTCTACTACTGGGATATCTCTGGTCCTGGTGCCGGTATTGAAAACATCGATCTGGGCTTCGGTAAACTGTCTCTGGCAGCGACGCGTTCCCAGGAAGCTGGCGGTTCTTATGCCTTCAGCAGCCAGAACATCTATGACCGTACCAAAGATACCGCGAACGACGTATTTGACGTGCGTTTAGCGGGCCTGGAAACTAACCCGGACGGCGTGCTGGAACTGGGTGTGGATTATGGCCGCGCGAACACGACCGACGGCTATGATCTTGCCGACGGCGCGTCGAAAGATGGCTGGATGTTCACCGCTGAACATACCCAGAGCATGCTGAAAGGCTACAACAAGTTTGTGCTGCAGTATGCGATGGACTCAATGACCACGCAGGGTAAAGGTCTGAGCCAGGGTTCCTATGGTTCTTCCAGCTTTACCATCACGAATCCTGATGGCACGACGACCAACTACGCCAACGATGTGATTAACAACAACGGCAGCCTCTGGCGCATCCTGGACCACGGTGCAATCACCCTGGCCGACAAGTGGGACCTGATGTATGTCGGTATGTACCAGAAACTCGACATGGATGATAACCAGGGGAGTGACTGGTGGACCGTGGGTGTACGTCCGATGTACAAATGGACGCCAATCATGAGCACCCTGCTGGAAGTGGGCTACGACAACGTCAAATCCCAGGAAACCGGCGATCGCAACAGCCAGTACAAAATCACCCTGGCGCAACAGTGGCAGGCTGGCGACAGCATCTGGTCTCGTCCGGCCATCCGTGTCTTCGCAACCTACGCGAAGTGGGATGAGAAATGGGGCTACGCGAAGAACGGTAACGGCGATGCCACCCGTTACGCGATCTCTGACTCCACCGGTAACGGTCGATTCTCTACCAGCCGCGGCGATGACGATGAGTTCTCCTTCGGCGCCCAGATGGAAATCTGGTGGTAACCGCATCCTGATCTGACGATGTAATCTGGGGGGCGAGAGCCCCTCAATTCCTGAGGTACTGCGCGCTATTGCCTGGCCACCGCAGTGCTTACGCTTTCTGAGGTGATAACAATGAAAATGAAGAAAAATCTCGTCGCGCTGTGCCTGTCAGCGGGTCTGCTGGCCTGTGTGCCTGGCGTTACGCTCGCTGACGTCAATTATGTCCCGCAGAATACCAGCGCAGCGCCTGCCATTCCGACAGCCGCTCTACAGCAATTAACCTGGACGCCGGTGGATCAGTCCAAAACGCAGAGCACACAGCTTGCGACGGGTGGCCAACAGCTCAATGTGGCTGGCATTACCGGGCCGGTAGCCGCCTATAGCGTACCGGCTAATATCGGTGAGCTAACGTTGACTTTATCCAGTGAAGTTAACAAACAGACCAGCGTTTTTGCGCCGAACGTTCTGATCCTCGATCAGAACATGACGCCTTCCGCCTATTTCCCCAGCAGCTATTTTACCTATCAAGAGCCGGGTGTAATGAGCGCGGACCGCCTGGAAGGGGTAATGCGTCTGACCCCGGCGCTCGGGCAGCAAAAGCTCTACGTACTGATCTTCACCACTGAAAAAGATTTGCAGCAAACCACCACTCTGCTCGATCCGGCAAAAGCCTATGCCAAAGGGGTTGGTAACGCCATTCCCGATATTCCCGATCCGATTGCGCGCCATACCACCGACGGCTTGCTTAAGCTGAAGGTGAAAACCAACAGCAGCTCCAGCGTACTCGTAGGCCCACTGTTTGGCTCATCTGGCCCGGGTCCGGTAACGGTGGGTAATACTGCCGCGCCTGTGTATGCCGCGCCAGCCGCAGCACCAGCCGCAGCCCCGGCCCCGGCGAAAAAAGCCGAGCCGGTGCTTAACGATACTGAAACTTACTTTAACAACGCCATCAAGCAGGCAGTTAAAAACGGCGATGTCGATAAAGCGCTGAAACTGCTTGATGAAGCCGAGCGTTTAGGTTCAACCACTGCCCGTTCCACCTTTATCAGCAGTGTAAAAGGCAAGGGGTAACCGTCTCCCCACAGTGCTGATTTTGTTAGTCGTTTAGTGCGCCTTCACGGGCGCACTTTTTTTGGCTAAGTTGCACCTTTGTTGCGATAGTGATCGTTAAATTCTGTTTGTCCGTCCTCATTTTGCCAATCTGCGATACAATGCTTTTACGTTATGTATCGGAGAGTCTGGCATGTCACACCCCGCGCTAACGCAGCTGCGTGCGCTACGCTATTTCGACCACATCCCTGCGCTTGACCCGGAACAGCTGGACTGGCTGCTGCTGGAAGATTCCATGACAAAACGTTTTGAGCAACAGGGTAAAACGGTCACGGTGACGATGATTCAGGAAGGGTTTGTCTCGGCTGAAGCGATTGCCAGCGAGCTGCCGCTGCTGCCGCAAGAAGAACGCTACTGGCTGCGTGAAATTTTACTCTGTGCGGATGGCGAGCCGTGGCTTGCCGGGCGAACGGTGGTTCCTGAGTCTACACTTTCCGGGCCGGAGCTTGCACTGCAACGCCTCGGCAAAACGCCGCTGGGGCGCTATCTGTTCACCTCGTCTGAACTGACCCGTGATTTTATTGAAATTGGTTGCGATGCCGATTTGTGGGGGCGCCGTTCCCGCCTTCGTTTGAGTGGCAAGCCGTTAATACTGACGGAACTCTTTTTGCCTGCATCGCCGTTGTACTAAGAGGGAGAAAAAATGGAGTGGAGTCTGACGCAGAATAAGCTGCTGGCCTATCACCGCCTGATGCGTACTGATAAACCCATTGGCGCGCTGCTGCTGCTGTGGCCGACCTTATGGGCGCTGTGGGTTGCCACGCCGGGCGTACCGCCGCTTTGGATCCTGGCGGTGTTTGTGGCGGGTGTCTGGCTGATGCGCGCTGCGGGCTGTGTGGTCAACGACTATGCTGACCGGAAATTTGATGGACATGTTAAGCGCACCGCGAATCGTCCTTTGCCGAGCGGTCAGGTGACCGGGAAAGAGGCGCGCATCCTGTTTGTGGTGCTGGTGCTTCTCTCTTTCATGCTGGTGTTAACCCTTAACACCATGACCATTCTGCTGTCCGTCGCTGCTCTGGCGCTGGCTTGGGTCTACCCATTTATGAAGCGATACACCCATCTGCCGCAGGTGGTATTGGGTGCGGCATTTGGCTGGTCGATTCCCATGGCGTTTGCCGCGGTCAGCGAGTCCGTTCCGCTCAGCTGCTGGCTGATGTTCCTGGCGAATATTCTCTGGGCCGTTGCGTACGATACCCAATACGCGATGGTCGATCGCGATGACGATCTCAAGATTGGCATCAAATCGACAGCGATCCTGTTTGGCCGTCACGACAAACTGATCATCGGCATATTGCAGGTGGCGGTGCTGGCGTTGATGGTGGCGATTGGTCGCCTGAACGGGCTGAACTGGGAGTTTTACTGGTCCGTGCTGGTGGCGGGTCTGCTGTTTGCGTATCAGCAGAAGCTGATCGCGAAGCGCGAGCGTGAAGCCTGCTTTAAAGCGTTTCTGAATAATAACTACGTCGGGCTGGTGCTGTTTATGGGGCTGGCGATGAGTTACTGGTCATAAAAAAACCGGGTGGCGGCTTCGCCTTACCCGGCCTACGATTTAGCAGAACATGAAGGCCGGGTAAGCGTTAGCGCCACCCGGCTTTAACATCACTCGCCCTGCGTCGAACTCTCAATCGTTAAACGCACATCCGCGGTAATCAGCTCTGCCAGCATCTGGTAAACCTTCATCGTCTCTTCCGGCTCAGCATCGCCCGTATCGCTAATGTAACCTTCGTCGCGCAGCGTCAGCACCAGGGAGCTGAATACCGCTTTGTCGAAGAATTCCGGGGCGTTAATGCCATGCAGAACGGACAGGCGCTGGGCCAGCGTCCGACTCTCTTTTTCCAGCGTACCGCGGTTGATTGACGGGTTAGCACTCAATAACCAGAAGGTAATGGCGTAGCGCTGCAACGTCTCACGCGCACCGGAAGCCAGGAGCTGCAAGGTTCGGGAACGTGACGGATTGATATGCAGTTCGTCATCACTGATGGTAATCAGCCCCTGACGACGCATCTCTGCGGACATTTTATCGAGCTCTGCCGCCAGCTCATCGTTACTCCAGCGCAGGAACAGCTCCGCTTTCAGCATCGGATAGATGGCCTGAATATGGCGCAGCAGCTCCTGACGCGAAATACGGCGGTGCTGGGTAATAATGGCAGCCATCAGTGACGGCAGCATCAGCATGTGAGTGATGTTATTACGGTAGTAGGTCATCAGCACGGCCTGCTCGCGCGGCAGAATGATGATGTCACCAATCGTATCTTTCTCGACTTCGAACTTGTTCATCTGCAACGCGTGATCGATCAATTCGCTGGCGGTGGCAGACGGCACGGTCGAATCCACGGAATACGGCACGTTGCGCATGATATCCAGATAGCAATCAATCTGCTCGGTCAGCTGTTCACGGGTCAGTGAACGCTGGCGAGAGGCCAGAAGCGCGGTACAACACAGGTTCATGGCGTTTGCCGCACCAGCATTGTTGATGCGTACCATCAGCTCGGATGCAATGCCGTTGACCGTTGGCGTCAGCCAGGCCGGACGTACCGCTTCGATAGGATCAATAGACTCGCGCCACTCCGGAACATGATGGTTCAGATATGTCATCAGGGGCAGAGGCTCGCCAAAGTTCACGTAGCCCTGACCGAGGTTGCGCAATTTACTCAGACCACGCAGCATCTGCGGCAGACTCTCTTTCTCTTTGGTCGCACCGCGCAGCTCTTTCGCGTAGGTGCCCACTTCCATCACGTGTTCATAACCGATGTAAATAGGCACCAGCGTAATAGGACGCGTACCGCCACGCAGCATGGCCTGAATGGTCATCGACAGCGTGCCGGTCTTCGGATCGAGCAGACGACCGGTACGGGAGCGACCGCCTTCAACAAAGTACTCCACGGAATAACCGCGGCTGAACAGCTCGCCCAGATACTCCCTGAAAACGGTGGAGTAGAGCTTGTTACCCTTGAAGGTACGACGAATGAAGAACGCACCCAGACGGCGGAAAATCGGACCTGCTGGCCAGAAGTTCAGGTTGATACCGGCAGCAATATGCGGCGGCACCAGGCCCTGGTGATAGAGCACGTAAGAGAGCAGCAGGTAGTCCATGTGGCTGCGGTGGCAGGGCACATAGACAATCTCGTGGCCGTCATGCGCTAACTGACGCACGCGCTCGGCGTTGTGGACGTTAATCCCCTGATAGAGGCGGTTCCACGTGAAACCGAGAATACGGTCAGAGAGACGAATCATCTCGTAGGAGAAGTTCGCGGCGATCTCTTCCATCAGCGCGATTGCGTTCTGCTGCGCTTTCTCGTGCGAAATCTTCTTGCTGCGCGCTTCGTCTTCTACGGCACGGGCAATCGCTTTGGAAGCCAGCAGCTTGTTAAACAGATCCTGACGCGCCGGGAGACGTGGCCCAACGGCCGCCAGACGCTGACGTGCAAAGTGCATACGCGCAACGCGCGCCAGCTTTTGCGCAATGATTTTGTCAGTACCGTGTTCATCCGCCATGCGGCGCAGTGAAACGGAAGGCGAAAAGCGAACAAAGCTGTCGCGTCCCAGCCATGAGACGGCGAAGAATTTCTGAATGCCGTTGAGCATACGCAGCGGCGGGTTCTCTTCCCCTTTTTCACGCCCCGGACGACGGCCAAACATCACCGACACCGGCACCATCTGCACGTCCAGATCGGGGTTGCTGCGGTGCAGATCGAGGTAATCATGGAACAGCTTAATGGACTCTTCTTTCGGCGTGTAATAGGTGAACACGCGCGGTCCGCCATGGATGAACACGTAGCGCGGCAGCAGCGTACCGTCGACTTCCAGCGGTTCAAGCGGGTCAGGTAAATCGTGCGCCAGACATTGAGCGCGAAGCGTTAGCAGGTCTGCCTTCGAGTTATAAGGCAAAACGTACATAATAGGGCGCGACGTATCGAGCCCTAATTCCAGCGCAGGTTCTGCTGGGATAGACTTACTTTTTACCAGTACGCTTAATGGTAAATTAAGTAATTTGTAGTAAATTCGTGGCCAGCCGGACATAAACGATGTAAAGCCTCTGGTTAATAATGCAATTGCGGCGCAAGGATAACAGAAAGCGCGCAAAATTTCTGTTGTTACCCGTCATACTTCAGGTCGCAGCAAAACGCGCTGCGGCTTTAGTTACTGACGCTATTTATCATAAAAGGTTCTTTTAATGGCCAATAATACCACTGGGTTAACTCGAATCATTAAAGCTGCCGGTTATTCATGGAAAGGTTTCCGCGCCGCATGGGTTAATGAAGCCGCTTTCCGCCAGGAAGCGGTTGCCGCAATCGTTGCCGTTGTCATCGCCTGCTTCCTTGATGTTGATGCTATCACCCGCGTACTGCTCATCGGATCTGTCCTTCTGGTGATGATAGTGGAAATTCTTAATAGCGCTATTGAGGCCGTTGTTGACCGAATCGGGTCGGAATTCCATGAACTGTCTGGCCGGGCGAAAGACATGGGTTCCGCTGCCGTACTGCTGTCGATTATCACGGCGGCGATCACCTGGGTCACGCTACTTTGGTCGCATTTCCGATGAGCCTCGAGGAATAATTAAGTCCCTGGTTTTTTGTGCAGTTTTTGGTTCCAAAATCGCCTTTGACTGTATATACTCACAGCATAACTGTATATACACCCAGGGGGCGGTATGAAAGCGTTAACGACCAGGCAGCAAGAGGTGTTTGATCTCATTCGGGATCATATCGGCCAGACGGGTATGCCACCCACGCGTGCAGAAATTGCGCAGCGTCTGGGCTTCCGTTCTCCTAATGCTGCCGAAGAGCACCTTAAGGCGCTTGCGCGTAAGGGCGTGATTGAGATTGTTTCCGGCGCCTCACGCGGCATCCGTCTGCTGGTGGAAGAAGAGAGCGGTATTCCGCTGGTGGGCCGCGTAGCCGCAGGTGAACCTCTGCTGGCGCAGCAGCACATCGAAGGGCACTATCAGGTTGACCCAGGCATGTTCAAGCCGAGCGCCGATTTCCTGCTGCGCGTTAGCGGAATGTCCATGAAAGATATCGGTATTCTGGATGGCGATCTGCTGGCGGTACACAAAACGCAGGACGTGCGTAACGGGCAAGTCGTGGTGGCGCGCATTGATGATGAAGTGACGGTTAAGCGCCTGAAAAAACAAGGCAATACCGTGCAGCTTCTGCCTGAAAACAATGAATTCTCCCCGATTGTGGTGGATCTCCGCGAGCAGAGCTTCTCTATTGAAGGGCTGGCGGTCGGCGTTATCCGCAACGGTGAATGGCTGTAATCTCTTCCTGACAGGCTGTAGTTCCTCTACAGCCTGGCCTGTTTTCTGATTCCGGTAATTTCCATGGCATTGCTAACTTCTGCCGATAAGGCGTTGTGGCGTCTTGCGCTACCGATGATTTTTTCCAATATTACCGTTCCTCTGCTGGGGCTGGTGGATACGGCGGTAATCGGGCATCTGGATTCGCCGATTTACCTGGGCGGCGTCGCGATCGGCGCAACGGCGACCAGCTTCCTCTTTATGCTGCTACTTTTTCTGCGCATGAGTACGACAGGCCTGACGGCCCAGGCGTATGGTGCAAAAGATCCCCTGCGTCTGGCGCGTGCGCTGGTTCAGCCGCTCATTCTGGCGTTCGGTGCTGGCGCGTTAATCGTTCTGTTGCGTACGCCGCTGATTGATCTTGCGCTCCATATTGTAGGCGGCAGCGATGCCGTACTGGAACAAGCCCGGCGGTTCCTCGAAATTCGCTGGCTCAGCGCGCCCGCTTCACTGGCAAACCTGGTCCTGCTGGGCTGGCTGCTGGGCGTGCAGTATGCCCGCGCGCCGGTGATCCTGCTGGTGGTGGGTAACCTTCTCAATATTGTCCTCGATCTCTGGCTGGTAATGGGGCTGCACATGAACGTCCGGGGCGCGGCGCTGGCTACGGCAATTGCCGAGTACGGGACGCTGCTGATCGGTTTGGGGATGGTCTGGCGCGTGCTGGCGATGCGCGGTATCACCCTGGATCTGCTGAAATCGGCCTGGCGCGGCAATATGCGTAAGCTGCTGGCGCTTAATCGCGACATCATGCTCCGTTCGCTCCTGCTGCAACTCTGCTTCGGCGCATTAACCGTTTTTGGTGCGCGTCTTGGGCCTGAGATCGTCGCCGTCAACGCAGTGCTCATGACGTTACTGACCTTTACCGCTTACGCGCTGGATGGTTTTGCTTACGCCGTCGAGGCGCATTCAGGGCAGGCTTATGGCGCGCGTGAAAGCGGCCAGTTACGCGAAGTCTGGCGTGCAGCCTGTCGTCAGGCGGGTCTGGTGGCGCTGGTCTTTGCTCTGGTTTACGCCTGTTTTGGTGGGCATATTGTCGCGCTTCTCACCTCGTTGCCCGCGCTACGTGAGCTGGCCGATCGCTACATCCTCTGGCAGGTAGTATTACCGGTGGTGGGCGTGTGGTGCTATTTGCTGGACGGCATGTTTATTGGTGCGACGCGAGGGGCGGAGATGCGCAACAGTATGGCCGTCGCTGCGGCGGGGTTCGGCCTGACGCTGCTGACCTTGCCGTATCTCGGCAATCATGGTCTGTGGCTCGCGCTGGCGGTGTTTCTCTCACTGCGTGGCCTTTCGCTGGCCGTTATCTGGCGTCGTCACTGGCGAAACAATACCTGGTTTCCAGCCCCGCACGATATATCGTAACGGTTAAAGATTCCGAATATAAAAATAAATGCCGAATCCTTAACTACAATAATAATCACGTCCAGCAGAATAGAACGAAGCGGACGACACTCATAGACGCTTAACACGAGGACACGATTATGAATAAAGACGAAATCGGCGGCAACTGGAAGCAATTCAAAGGTAAAGCGAAAGAACAGTGGGGTAAGCTGACAGATGACGATATGACCGTCATTGAAGGTAAGCGCGATCAGCTGGTAGGTAAAATCCAGGAGCGCTACGGTTATGAAAAAGATCAGGCGGAAAACGAAGTCAAAGACTGGGAAACCCGTAACGACTACCGCTGGTAACCGGCACTATCCCCAAGGGCGGCTCTGAGCCGCCTTTTTCTTTGGCCTTAACGCGGCTTTTTCTTCACCAGGATAGAGTGATCGTGCTGACAGGCATCCTGATGACGGCATGACTCCACCTCCACGCAGGCAGAACATAAGCCGTGGGCTTCGATCACATTATGACGCAGCGCAAAGCCCATTCTGGCTGCCAGCGTATGCATAATATCTTCCACACCTTCCGCACACTCTTCCTTCACCACGCCACAGCGATCGCAGATAAACATGGCGGACGTGTGAGTAGGCTGGTCAAAAAGATGGCACAGCACATAGCTGTTTGTTGATTCCACTTTATGCACAAACCCTTGCTCCAGCAGAAAATCCAGCGCCCGATAGACGGTCGGCGGTTTTGCCTGCGGCTCGCTTTCACGCAGCAGGTCGAGCAGATCGTAAGCGCTGATGGCACCCTGTTGCAGGCTCATCAGACGCAGTACCTCAAGGCGCTGCGGGGTCAGGCGCACATTGCGTTGCGCACAGAGCTTTTCAGCTTGCGCTAACAGCTCTTTTGTGGACTTGTCCATCGGGCACCTCGGATGTGGTAAGGGGTGAAAACCCTCACTTTATCATGTTCTGTTAAAAACACCGAGATCCGCCGGGCTGTGCTATACCTGACGCATCGCAAATGGGGAGAATGCATGATGAAAAGACCTGACTGTATTCGGCACTGGCGGGACGTGGAAGGCGCCGATGACGCAACGTATCCGGACAGCAATGAACGGTTTTCTATTGGCGCGCCGCTGGCCCGCAAGCTGGGTCTCGGCCGCATTGGTATTCACCATGAACGGCTGCCGCCCGGACGCCGTACTTCTTATCCGCATGCGGAAAGCGACGAAGAGGAGTTTGTTTACGTTCTGGAGGGTTACCCTGAGGCCTGGATCAATGGTTATCTGTGGAAGCTTGAACCCGGAGACAGCGTGGGATTTCCTGCCGGCACGGGCGTGTGCCATACCTTTATCAACAACACCGATGAAGAGGTGCGCTTGCTGGTAGTGGGGGAGGCCAATAAAAAACATAACCGCATCTACTATCCCCTCAATCCGGTGTATGCCGTGACGCGCGAAGACCACTGGGTAGACCATCCGCCTCAGTTTTTTGGCCCGCACGATGGAAAACCTGGGCGAAAATAATTTCCTCTTCTATAAATATTGATGGTCGTCACACATTAGAACAGGCCGGGATGGAATTTAACTTAGGGAAATAGCGGGTCTTTTTGTACTTATTCACAGCAATAGTTCGTTCCTGTTTGGGTGATAACAGACAGGGTTAACTAATAACAAACTATTTACGAGCACACTGTGAAAAAACATTTTAAATTTTCGATGGTTAGCATTGCTGTCTCCTTTTTTATGGCAAATCAGGCGGGAGCAGCCAATACCTGGACGGAAGCGCGTAGCGACGCAATGGGCGGAACGGGTGTCGCGGCAGGGAGCTATGGCAGCGGGGCGTTAATCAACCCCGCGTTACTGGCAAAATCTAAGCCCGAGGATGATGTGACGGTCATTTTGCCGTCCGTTGGCGTGCAGGTGACCGATGAAGACAATCTTCAGGACGAGATTGATACCATTAACGATAAAATCAATCATTACAAGGACGTGGTTGATAGTCTGACCCCCATTGATATCATCACGAATCCATTAGGTTCGATCAATCAGTTCCAGGGCGCAGCGAAAGATCTCGCTGATGAGCTGGACTACCTGAAAGGCAAAACCGCACACGCCACCGCAGGGGCGGGGATTGCCGTCAGTATCCCTAACGATGTCCTTTCCGTGGCCTTTATGGCAAAAGGCTATGCACATGGCCGCGTCAGCTCTTCAATCGATCAGCAGGACATTGATTATCTGCGCGGCATACAACGAAGCGATGCGGTGGCTGCCGGTGTGGCGCTGGATGCCGCGCTAAACGGTTCCGATCAGATCACCAAAAACCTTAACTCTACGGCGTCTGGTCGGGCGGCGATTGTGTCCGACTACGGTATTGCGGTAGCCCGTCAGTTCGATCTTGGCGGCGTTCCGGTTTCCGTTGGCGTCACGCCGAAGCTGCAAAAAACCTGGCTCTATAACTACACTACCTCAATCTACGATTACGACAGTAATAAGTGGAACGACAGCCGCTACCGTACCGACGACACTGGCTTCAACGTTGATGCCGGTATTGCTGCTGATTTCGGTGAAAACTGGACGGTCGGCGTGAGCGGGCAAAACCTGATGTCGCGCGATATCGATACCAAAGATATCCGCATTCGCAACGGGCGTACGGGAGAGGTGGTGAGTTATAAAGACACTTATCAGATCCGTCCGCTGGTCACTGCCGGGGCCGCCTGGCACAACGATCTGGTCACGCTGACCGCAGATGGCGATCTGACCGAAACCAAGGGCTTTAAAAGCGAAGACACCTCCCAGTACGTTGGCGTCGGTGCCGAAGTCACGCCACTGAGCTGGCTGGCAGTACGCGCCGGTTATCGTGCGGATATGAAAGGGAACGACAGCAACGTCTTTACCGGCGGTGTCGGTTTCGCGCCGTTCAACTCCGTCCACGTTGACCTGATGGGGCTTTATGGCGAAGACGAGACCTGGGGTGCAGGGGCACAGTTGAGCATGACGTTCTAAAGTGCACCGGAGGCGCTGCGCCTCCGGCTTTTCTTTGTGCTATAGTAGCGCCCCTTTTCCACCAGATGCTTAAAAGTTCGCCATGTCGTCAGAATTCCAGACCGCTTTCCCTGCACACCGTTTTTCCATTGCGCCAATGCTCGACTGGACGGACAGACACTGCCGCTATTTCCTGCGTCAGCTCTCCCGCCATACGCTTCTGTACACCGAAATGGTCACTACCGGCGCAATTATTCACGGCAAAGGCGACTATCTGGCGTACAGCGAAGAGGAGCATCCGGTTGCGCTGCAACTCGGTGGCAGCGATCCGGCTGCGCTGGCGCAGTGCGCGAAGCTGGCCGAAGAACGCGGCTATGACGAGATTAACCTCAACGTCGGTTGTCCGTCCGACCGTGTGCAAAACGGCATGTTCGGCGCGTGTCTGATGGGAAATGCGCACCTGGTGGCGGACTGCATCAAAGCGATGCGCGACGTCGTCTCTATCCCGGTCACGGTCAAAACCCGTATCGGCATAGACGACCAGGATAGCTATGAGTTTCTGTGTGATTTCATCAACACGGTATCAGGGAAGGGTGAATGCGAGATGTTTATCATCCACGCCCGTAAAGCCTGGCTCTCAGGCCTCAGCCCGAAAGAAAACCGCGAGATCCCGCCGCTGGACTACCCGCGCGTGTACCAGCTGAAACGCGACTTCCCACACCTGACCATGTCGATCAATGGCGGTATTAAGTCGCTGGACGAGGCCAAAGCGCACCTCGAACATATGGATGGCGTGATGGTCGGACGCGAGGCGTATCAGAATCCGGGCATTCTGGCGACGGTTGACCGGGAAATCTTTGGCGTTGAGGGTGCTGACACCGATCCCGTGGCCGTAGTGCGCGCCATGTATCCGTACATTGAGCGCGAGCTGAGTCATGGTACGTATCTGGGCCACATTACCCGCCATATGCTTGGCCTGTTCCAGGGCATTCCTGGTGCGCGTCAGTGGCGTCGTTATCTCAGCGAGAACGCGCATAAAGCCGGTGCGGATATTGAGGTACTGGAACACGCGCTGCGTCTGGTTGCGGATAAACGTTAAATTTCGCTAAAAGATGGTCAAATACGCCACGCCCTGCAACACATTGCGGGGCGTTTTGCTTTCAGAACAACAACTTATTTTTGGCATGATTCTTGTAATGATCGCAGCATCATTCGGGAACTCGTGGGAGAGCACCATGCTGGAACTACTTTTTGTGATTGGCTTCTTTATCATGCTGATGGTCACGGGCGTGTCGCTGCTCGGTATTCTGGCCGCGCTCGTTGTGGCCACGGTGGTGATGTTTGTCGGCGGTTTATTTGCCCTGACGATTAAACTCTTGCCGTGGTTACTTCTGGCGATTGCGGTGGTATGGGCTATACGGGCGATTAAATCGCCAAAACTGCCCACTTATCAGCGTAATAACCGCTTCCGTTACTAAGGTATTGAGGGGTACGTCACATACCTGCAACTTTTCCGGCAGCAATCTTTATAACAGAATAGGATTTACTTATCGAATCTGTCACTATGGCTGCCGCTAAAGAATTCATCGAGCTGTACCCTACATACAGCCGAACTAAAAAAAAGAAAGGGCTTCCCATGGGAAGCCCAATTTCTTTTTATGGCTCAGGGAATTAACAGACTTGAGCCCTGGGTTGCCCGGCTCTCCAGCACCTCATGCGCACGTTGCGCATCGGTCAGCGGATATTTCTGCGCTTCTGCCACATCCACTTTGATCACCCCGCTGGCGATCAGCGAGAACAGCTCGTTGCTGGCTTCCTCAAGTTCTTCCCGATTAGTGATGTAACCTTGCAGGGAAGGGCGGGTGACATACAGCGATCCTTTCTGATTCAAAATGCCCAGGTTCACGCCGGTGACAGCCCCGGAGGCGTTACCGAAGCTCACCATCAGCCCGCGACGTTGCAGGCAGTCCAGCGAAGATTCCCAGGTGTCTTTCCCCACCGAGTCATACACCACGCGTACCTTTTTGCCACCAGTGATCTCTTTCAGCCGCTCAACGATGCTCTCTTCCCGGTAGTTGATCACCTGCCATGCGCCCGCGTCCAGCGCGCGCTGCGCTTTTTGCGCGCTGCCTGTGGTGCCGATCAGCTTCGCCCCCAGGGCTTTCGCCCACTGGCAGGCAATCAGCCCTACGCCACCTGCGGCTGCGTGAAACAGGAATTGCTCGTCAGGCTTAATTTCGTAGGTTTTGCGCAGCAGATAATAGACCGTCAGCCCTTTCAGGAATGAGGCGGCAGCCTGCTCGAAGCCGATCGCATTTGGCAGAAGCGCCGCTTTCTCGGCCGGAACGTTATGGATGGAGCTGTAAGCGCCCAGCGCCGACTGCGCGTACACCACGCGATCGCCTTCCTTAATGTGCTTAACCGCGCTGCCCACTTTGCTGACGATACCGGCCGCCTCGGTGCCCAGTCCGCTCGGCATCGACGGAGGCGGATAGAGACCGCCGCGAATATAGGTATCGATGTAGTTAATGCCGATTGCTTTGTTTTCAACCTGGATTTCGTTCTCGCCAGGTGCCGTGGGGGTAAACTCCACGGCTTGCAGTACGTCTGGCCCGCCATGTTTCTGGAACTCAATGCGTGTTGCCATGCTCCCTCCGTTAGAAAATTATGGTAATCTTTCGACCCACTCTTTATCTCGGTAACTCCATTCACTATGGCAGGAAACAAACCCTTCAACAAACAGACTGAACCCCGTGAACGTGATTATCAGGTCGCCGGGTTAAAAGTCCCGCCGCACTCGATTGAAGCGGAACAGTCGGTGTTGGGCGGTTTAATGCTGGATAACGAACGCTGGGACGACGTCGCCGAGCGCGTTGTTGCGGAAGACTTCTATACCCGCCCGCACCGCCACATCTTTACTGAAATGGCGCGTTTGCAGGAGTCGGGCAGCCCGATCGACCTGATTACGCTCGCAGAATCGCTGGAGCGTCTGGGACAGCTCGACAGCGTCGGCGGGTTTGCCTATCTGGCAGAACTGTCAAAAAACACGCCAAGTGCCGCGAACATCAGCGCTTACGCTGATATCGTCCGTGAACGTGCCGTTGTCCGCGAGATGATCTCGGTAGCGAATGAGATCGCCGAGGCCGGTTTCGATCCCCAGGGGCGCACCAGCGAAGATCTACTTGATCTTGCCGAGTCCCGCGTCTTTAAAATCGCCGAAAGCCGTGCGAACAAAGACGAAGGCCCGAAAAACATCGCCGATGTGCTCGACGCCACCGTTGCGCGTATTGAGCAGCTTTTCCAGCAGCCGCACGATGGCGTGACGGGGGTGAACACCGGTTATGACGATCTCAACAAGAAAACGGCAGGTCTTCAGCCATCGGATTTGATTATCGTCGCGGCGCGTCCGTCGATGGGTAAAACGACATTTGCGATGAACCTCGTCGAAAACGCGGCGATGTTGCAGGATAAACCGGTTCTTATCTTCAGTCTTGAGATGCCCTCTGAACAGATCATGATGCGTTCTCTGGCATCCCTGTCGCGCGTGGATCAGACCCGCATCCGTACCGGTCAGCTCGACGATGAGGACTGGGCGCGGATCTCCGGCACCATGGGGATTTTGCTGGAAAAACGGAACATCTATATTGATGACTCCTCCGGCCTGACGCCGACGGAAGTGCGCTCCCGCGCGCGCCGTATCGCCCGTGAACACGGTGGCATCGGCCTTATCATGATTGACTACCTCCAGCTGATGCGTGTTCCGTCGCTTTCCGACAACCGTACGCTGGAGATTGCCGAAATTTCCCGCTCGCTCAAAGCGTTAGCCAAAGAGCTGCACGTGCCGGTGGTGGCGCTGTCGCAGCTAAACCGTTCTCTGGAACAACGTGCAGACAAGCGCCCGGTCAACTCCGACCTGCGTGAATCCGGCTCCATCGAGCAGGATGCCGACTTAATCATGTTCATCTACCGTGATGAGGTTTATCACGAGAACAGCGATCTGAAAGGGATCGCCGAAATTATTATTGGTAAGCAACGTAACGGCCCCATCGGTACGGTACGTCTGACCTTTAACGGCCAGTGGTCGCGTTTCGACAACTATGCCGGTCCTCAATATGATGATGAGTAATTTCTAAGGAATTCAAATGCAAGCGGCAACTGTTGTGATTAACCGCCGCGCTCTGCGACACAACCTGCAACGTCTGCGAGAACTGGCGCCCGCCAGTAAGCTCGTTGCAGTCGTGAAAGCGAACGCTTACGGACACGGTCTTCTTGAGACCGCGCGAACGCTCCCCGATGCCGACGCTTTTGGCGTCGCCCGTCTCGAAGAAGCTCTCCGCCTGCGCGAAGGTGGAATTACGCAACCGATTCTGCTCCTCGAAGGCTTTTTTGAAGCCTCGGACCTGCCGACCATTGCCGATCAGCACCTGCACACGGCGGTGCATAACGAAGAACAGCTGGCCGCGCTGGAAACGGCCGAACTGAGCGAGCCGGTCACCGTGTGGATGAAGCTCGACACGGGCATGCACCGCCTGGGCGTGCGCCCGGAGAATGCCGAAGCGTTTTATCAGCGGTTGTGCCAGTGCAAGAACGTGCGTCAGCCGGTGAATATCGTCAGCCACTTTGCCCGCGCCGATGAGCCTGAATGCGGCGCAACGGAACAGCAGCTTGATATCTTCACCACCTTCTGCGAAGGCAAACCGGGGATGCGCTCCATTGCGGCGTCCGGCGGCCTTCTGCTGTGGCCGCAGTCGCACTTCGACTGGGCGCGTCCGGGGATTATCCTGTATGGCGTTTCCCCGCTTGAGAACAAACCCTGGGGACCGGACTTCGGCTTTAAGCCGGTGATGTCGCTGGTTTCAAAGCTGATTGCCGTGCGTGAGCACAAAGCAGGCGAGCCGGTAGGTTACGGCGGCACCTGGACGAGTGAGCGCGACACGCGGCTTGGCGTGGTAGCGATGGGCTACGGCGACGGCTATCCGCGCGCCGCGCCAACGGGTACGCCGGTACTGGTCAATGGTCGCGAAGTGAAGATTGTCGGCCGTGTGGCGATGGACATGATTTGTGTCGATCTGGGACCCGACGCGCAGGATAAAGCGGGGGACGATGCGGTGATGTGGGGCGAAGGCCTGCCGGTAGAGCGTATTGCTGAAATAACAAAAGTGAGTGCTTACGAACTTATTACGCGCCTTACCTCAAGGGTAGCGATGAAATACGTCGACTAATCACAGTATCCGGGAAGGGATATGTCACCATCTGAAATGGCTGCTTGTCTGGCCTATGCGCTCTCTGTCTGGCTGGCGGCCAGAAACAATATCAACACGTGGTGGATCGGTATTCTCGGCAGCGGGCTATACGCCTGGGTCTTCTATTCAGTGCAGCTCTATGCCGATGTTACCCTACAGCTCTTTTTCATTATCACGAGCATAACGGGTTGGGTGCACTGGCTGAAAGGAAACCGCGGAGAGGTATTGCCGGTGCGGCGAACCCACCCCAGACATTTTCTCCTTCTGCTGGCCTGTGCCGTGGCAGTAGCGGCGCTGTACGGGCTTTTATTGCATCGGTATACCAACGCCTGGGCGCCCTGGCTGGACTCCATTATTTTAACCTTCAGCATCCTGGCGCAGTTCATGCTAATGGGCCGGCGCCTGGAGAACTGGTACGTCTGGCTTGCCGTCAATACCCTTGCCGTGCCGCTGTATGCGATGAGGGGCCTGCATTTGACCGCGGTTCTGTATCTGGTGTTCTGGTTTAACGCCTGGCACGGTTTATATCAATGGCGTAAGGAGATCCGCGCGCGATGAAACCTTACGCAGAGGGTCTGATTGTCGGCAAGTTCGCGCCCTTACACGCAGGACATGAATTGCTTATCAACGCTGCGCTTGCCCGGTGCGAGACGGTGTTTATCATCAGCTATTCGCTACCGGAAATGCCGGGGTGCGAACCCGAAAAGCGCCTTCAGTGGCTACAGACGCGTTTCCCGCGGTGTCGTCACCTGGTGTTTTCGCCAGAGATCGCGGCGGGCCATGATATTGAACCGCCGCCGCCCAACGACGCAGATGCCGATCGCCACCGACACTACGTGGCTACCCTGTGCGAACGCTTCTTTCACTGCCGACCGGACGCCGTATTCACTGCGGAGGATTACGGCGATGGCTTTGCCCGCGTATTAAGCCAGCGTTTTGGCAAACCGGTCACGCACGTGCGGCTTCAGCGCCCGGAGGGCCCTGATGCGCCCTCAGGCACGCTTATTCGCTCTGATGTTCATCGCTACCGCGAGATGCTCTCGGCGGAGGTTTACCGGAGTTTTGTCTTTCGAATTTGCTTATTGGGCGGCGAGTCGACGGGCAAAAGCACGCTTTCCCGGGCGTTGGCAGCAGCGCTTAACGCGCCCTATGTCGCTGAGTTCGGGCGCGAATACTGGGAAGAAAAGAACGGAGTACTGGAATGCGACGATCTCCTGCATATTGCGCGCGAGCAGGTGCGGCGTGAGGACGCAGCCAGCACGGCGCCTTATCTGATATGTGATACGTCGCCCTTCACCACGCTGTTTTATACCCTCGACCAGTATGGCTCGGCGCCTCAGGCGCTGTACGACTTAGCCGGGCGTGACTACTCGCTGGTTGTACTGTGCGGCGATGAATTTCCCTTTGTACAGGACGGTACCAGGCAAGGCGCGGCGTTTCGCCGCAGGCAGCAGTCGTGGTATATCGCTGAACTGGCGCGCCGAAACATCCCGTATTTACGCGTCACAGGGTCGACGTCTGAGCGTATCGAACAAATTCGTGGGCATATCCAGAAACGGTTTTCATAACCTTCTCGACCTTCTCCTGCTTCCGGTTTATTGTTGAAAATCCTGCCTCATAACAATCCGGAGAACATCGCGTGTTTCAGAAAGTAGACGCCTACGCCGGCGACCCTATCCTCTCCTTGATGGAGCGTTTCAAAGAAGATCCTCGCAGCGACAAAGTGAACCTCAGCATCGGTCTTTATTACAACGAGGACGGCATCATTCCTCAACTGAAAGCCGTTGCCGAAGCCGAAGCGCGTCTTAACGCAACCCCGCACGGGGCTTCGCTTTATCTGCCGATGGAAGGGTTAAATACCTACCGTAATACCATTGCGCCGCTGCTGTTTGGTGCGGATCACGCGGTGCTCGCGCAAAAGCGCGTGGCGACTATCCAGACGCTGGGTGGCTCGGGTGCGCTGAAGGTAGGCGCAGATTTCCTGAAAAAGTACTTCCCGGATTCCGGCGTGTGGGTCAGCGACCCGACGTGGGAAAACCACGTGGCCATCTTTGAAGGCGCGGGCTTTAAGGTTGCGACCTATCCATGGTTCGACAGCGAAACCAACGGCGTACGCGTTGATGCGCTGCTGGAAAAACTGAACACCCTGCCGGAGCGCAGTATCGTATTGCTGCATCCGTGCTGCCATAACCCGACCGGTGCGGACCTCACCAATGCCCAGTGGGATGCGGTGATCGAGGTACTGAAGGCGCGTAACCTGATCCCGTTCCTCGACATCGCCTATCAGGGCTTTGGGGCGGGCATGGAGGAGGACGCCTACGCCATTCGCGCGATTGCCAGCGCGGGTCTGCCTGCGCTGGTCAGCAACTCTTTCTCAAAAATCTTCTCCCTCTACGGCGAGCGCGTCGGCGGTCTGTCCGTGGTGTGTGAAGACGCCGAAGCCGCGGGACGCGTACTCGGTCAGTTGAAAGCGACGGTCCGCCGTATTTACTCCAGCCCGCCGAACTTTGGTGCGCAGGTGGTCGCGACCGTACTGGGCGATGATCAGCTGAAAGCCACCTGGCTTGCGGAAGTGGAAGGCATGCGTAAGCGCATCCTGTCGATGCGTCAGGAGCTGGTTAACGTTCTGAAAGAGGCCGTGCCTGGACATAACTTTGATTATCTTCTCAAGCAGCGCGGGATGTTCAGCTATACCGGACTGAGCGCAGCGCAGGTCGATCGCCTGCGCGAAGAGTTCGGTGTCTACCTGATCGCCAGCGGCCGTATGTGTGTGGCGGGGCTGAATGCCGGCAACGTCCAGCGCGTGGCGCAGGCGTTTGCATCCGTAATGTAAGTATTCACTTACTTGCATGCTATATGTAGGCCGGGTAAGGCGCAGCCGCCACCCGGCTTTTTTGTTCGCGCCGGTGCCAGTCATTGTCCGGCGGCGCTTCGCTTACCGGGTCTACACGTTTCTTCTGCGCTTTGTGATCGTCTTCTTTTTATTCAGCTTCATAAGCAAAAACTCCTTTTCTTCCCCTCCCGCTGGGGTTATGGTCGGATAGTTTTTGACCATCCGCTCAAAATAAAAAGATAACAAACTGAATATTCAGGGGAAAACATGCGCAAGATCACACTGGCGCTCAGCGCCGCCTGCTTATTGTTCTCGCTTAATAGTACCGTTGTTGCGCGGGCTTCTGCACCCACGCCGCTTTACACCGGCACCACCGCCGCCATTCTTGCCGAACAGGCCCCCATTCACTGGGTTTCAGTGGCACAAATCGAAAACAGCCTGACGGGTCGCCCGCCGATGGCCGTGGGCTTCGATATTGACGATACCGTTCTCTTCTCCAGCCCCGGTTTCTGGCGCGGCAAAATAACGTACTCCCCGGACAGCGAAGCCTATCTGAAAAACCCGGAATTCTGGGAAAAGATGAACAACGGCTGGGATGAGTTCAGTATCCCGAAAGAGGTTGCCCGCGCGCTGATCGCCATGCACGTAAAGCGCGGCGACAGCATTTACTTCGTGACAGGACGTAGCCAGACCAAAACCGAAACCGTCTCGAAAACGCTACAGGATGATTTTCTGATCCCGGCGGCCAGCATGAATCCGGTCATTTTTGCCGGGGACCAGGAAGGGCAAAACACCAAAACCCAGTGGCTTGAAAAGAAAAATATCAAGGTGTTCTACGGTGATTCAGATAACGACATCACCGCGGCGCACGATGTGGGAGCCAGAGGCATCCGGGTGTTACGCGCCTCGAACTCCACCTACCGGCCGCTGCCAATGGCCGGAAAATTTGGTGAAGAGGTGATCGTTAACTCCGAATACTGATGCATTAACGGCGGGGTGAATGCTTTTTTAAGCAAATCTCGCCGCGCGGGTTTTACCTTTCGCTTTCTTGCTGCACACTTAGAAAGATTCATCTTTCAACACGGAGCAGCACATGTGGTATCAACAGACCCTGACCTTAAGCGCAAAACCACGCGGATTTCACCTGGTGACGGACGAAGTCATCGGGCAAATCCGCGACCTGCCGCGCGTCAAAACGGGTTTGCTGCATCTGCTGCTTCAGCACACGTCTGCTTCTCTCACGCTCAATGAAAATTGCGATCCCACCGTCCGGTCTGACATGGAGCGGCATTTTCTGAAAACCGTCCCGGATAACGCCCCGTATGACCATGATTACGAGGGGGCGGATGATATGCCTTCGCACATCAAATCCTCTTTGCTGGGGGTCTCGTTGATGCTGCCGGTCCACAACGGACGGCTGCTGCTGGGAACGTGGCAGGGGATCTGGCTGGGAGAACATCGCATTCACGGTGGTTCGCGTAAAATTATCGCAACGCTACAAGGGGAATAAAGATGACAATTTCGGAGATACTTCAGTACTGCATGAGCAAGCCGGGCGCAGAACAGAGCGTTCACAGCGACTGGAAAGCCACGCAGATCAAAGTGGGTGATGTGTTGTTCGCGATGGTAAAAGAGGTTGAGGGACGTCCTGCGGCATCGCTGAAAACCAGTCCTGAACTGGCCGACTTACTGCGCCAGCAGCACGATGATGTCAGGCCAAGCAAGCATCTGAATAAAGCACACTGGAGTACGGTGTTTCTCGACGGCTCGCTGCCAGATTCGCAAATTTACTACCTGGTAGATGCGTCGTATCAACAGGCGGTAGAACTGCTGCCGGAAACGATCCGACAGCAGCTCTCCGTGTAACGATTACAGCAACGGTTTGAGGAAGCGCGCGGTGTGCGAGGCTTCGCACTCTGCAACGGTCTCTGGCGTACCGGAGACGAGGATTTCACCGCCGCCGCTGCCGCCTTCCGGGCCGAGATCGACAATCCAGTCCGCGGTTTTAATCACGTCCAGGTTGTGCTCAATCACCACGATGGTGTTGCCCTGATCGCGCAGCTGGTGCAGCACGTCCAGCAGCTGCTGGATATCCGCAAAATGCAGGCCGGTGGTCGGCTCGTCCAGAATGTACAGCGTCTGACCGGTACCGCGTTTGGACAGCTCACGCGCCAGCTTCACGCGCTGCGCTTCACCGCCGGACAGCGTTGTCGCTGACTGCCCCAGACGAATATAGGTCAGACCCACATCCATCAGGGTTTGCAGCTTACGCGCCAGCGCAGGGACGGCGTCAAAGAACTCGCGCGCCTCTTCGATGGTCATATCCAGCACTTCGTGGATGGTCTTGCCTTTGTACTTAATCTCCAGCGTTTCGCGGTTATAGCGCTTGCCTTTGCACTGGTCGCACGGCACGTAGATATCCGGCAGGAAGTGCATCTCAACCTTGATTACGCCGTCGCCCTGGCACGCTTCACAGCGGCCGCCGCGCACGTTAAAGCTGAAACGTCCTGGCGTATACCCACGCGAACGCGCTTCCGGTACACCCGCGAAGAGTTCACGGACGGGCGTAAAGACGCCAGTATAGGTCGCCGGGTTGGAGCGCGGGGTGCGGCCAATCGGGCTCTGATCGATATCGATAACCTTGTCGAAATGCTCCAGCCCCTGAATGTCGCGGTACGGTGCAGGCTCGGCCAGCGTCGCGCCGTTCAGCGCCGTCTGCGCAATCGGGAACAGCGTATCGTTGATCAGCGTCGATTTACCGGAACCGGACACGCCGGTGATGCAGGTAAACAGCCCGACAGGCAGCGTCAGGGTCACGTCTTTCAGGTTGTTGCCGCGCGCCCCGGTTAGCTTCAGCACTTTTTCCGGGTTCGCCGCCACGCGCTGTTTTGGCACTTCAATTTTGCGCTTGCCGCTCATGTACTGGCCGGTCAGCGACTCGGGCACCGCCATAATGTCTTTCAGCGTCCCTTCTGCCACCACCTGTCCGCCGTGCACGCCAGCGCCCGGGCCGATGTCGATCACGTGGTCTGCGGCGCGAATGGCGTCTTCGTCGTGCTCAACCACAATCACCGTGTTGCCAAGGTTACGCAGGTGAACCAGCGTGCCGAGCAGGCGTTCGTTGTCGCGCTGGTGCAGGCCGATAGACGGCTCATCCAGCACGTACATCACGCCGACTAAGCCCGCGCCAATCTGGCTCGCCAGGCGGATACGCTGGGCTTCACCGCCGGAGAGCGTTTCAGCCGATCGGGAAAGCGTCAGGTAGTTCAGGCCGACGTTCACGAGGAACTTGAGGCGATCGCCGATCTCTTTCAGCACTTTTTCGGCGATTTTCGCGCGCTGGCCGGAGAGCTTCAGGTTGTTGAAGAAGTCCATCGCGTGGCCGATGCTCATGTCTGAGATGGTCGGCAGCGCCGTGTTTTCGACAAACACGTGACGCGCTTCGCGACGCAGACGTGTACCCTCGCAGGTGGCGCAGGAGCGGTTGCTGATGAACTTCGCCAGCTCCTCGCGCACCGCGCTGGATTCGGTCTCTTTGTAGCGGCGCTCCATGTTGTGCAGCACCCCTTCGAACGGGTGGCGACGCACGGAAGTGTCACCGCGATCGTTCATGTACTTGAACTCGATGTTCTCTTTGCCGGAACCGAACAGGATCACTTTATGTACGTTCGCGCTCAGGCTGGCCCACGGGGCTTCAACGTCGAACTTATAGTGCTCTGCCAGCGATTTCAGCATCTGGAAGTAGTAAAAATTACGCTTATCCCAGCCTCGAATGGCGCCACCCGCCAGCGACAGCTCCGGGTTCTGGATCACGCGGTCCGGGTCGAAATATTGCTGAACGCCGAGGCCGTCACAGGTCGGGCACGCGCCCGCTGGGTTGTTGAACGAGAACAGGCGCGGTTCCAGCTCGCGCATGCTGTAGCCGCAAATCGGGCAGGCGAAGTTGGCGGAGAAGAGCAGCTCTTCCGCTTTCGCATCGTCCATGTCTGACACCACCGCCGTGCCGCCCGACAGTTCCAGCGCCGTTTCAAAGGATTCCGCCAGACGCGTCGCCAGATCTTCACGTACCTTAAAGCGGTCAATCACCACTTCGATGGTGTGTTTCTTTTGCAGCTCCAGCTTTGGCGGATCGGACAGGTCACACACTTCGCCATCGATACGGGCGCGGATATAGCCCTGGCTTGCCAGGTTTTCCAGCGTTTTGGTGTGTTCACCCTTACGCTCTTTAATGATTGGCGCCAGCAGCATCAGGCGTTTGCCTTCCGGCTGAGACAGCACGTTATCCACCATCTGGCTGACGGTCTGGGCCGCCAGCGGAACGTCATGATCCGGACAACGCGGCTCGCCCACGCGCGCATACAGCAGACGCAGGTAGTCATGGATTTCGGTAATGGTACCGACCGTAGAACGCGGGTTATGCGATGTGGATTTCTGCTCAATGGAGATAGCAGGAGACAACCCTTCAATGTGGTCGACATCCGGTTTTTCCATCAGCGACAGGAACTGACGCGCGTACGCCGAGAGCGATTCAACGTAACGACGCTGTCCTTCGGCATACAAAGTGTCGAAAGCCAGTGAGGATTTGCCAGACCCCGAAAGCCCGGTCACGACGATGAGTTTGTCGCGAGGGATTATGAGGTTGATATTCTTGAGATTGTGGGTGCGGGCGCCCCGAACTTCGATCTTATCCATTCACCTTTCCCGGTTGGAACACGGATTGCCTGATTTGTTTGAAGGACAAACGGCTGTCAGAAACGGCTAATTATGACACAAAATGACCTGTTTGAATATACAGTATTGGAATGCATTTTCTGATTCACTGTGTAACAATGTCGAGTCCGCGAGAGAACTCTGGAACATGCTACGCAACTATCAAAGTGTCGCATGGAAATGGTACACTCGCGCGTTTACACTATTAAGAAACGTATTCAGGAGACACGAACATGGCCAGCAGAGGCGTAAACAAGGTGATTCTCGTCGGTAATCTGGGCCAGGACCCGGAAGTACGCTACATGCCGAGTGGTGGCGCAGTTGCCAACATTACGCTGGCTACTTCCGAATCCTGGCGTGATAAAGCGACCGGTGAAATGAAAGAGCAGACCGAATGGCACCGCGTTGTGCTGTTTGGCAAACTGGCTGAAGTGGCCGGTGAGTATCTGCGTAAGGGTTCTCAGGTCTATATCGAAGGCCAGCTGCGTACCCGCAAATGGACCGATCAATCCGGTCAGGAAAAATACACCACGGAAGTGGTGGTCAACGTAGGCGGCACCATGCAGATGCTGGGTGGTCGTCAGGGCGGTGGCGCACCGGCAGGTGGCGGCCAGCAGCAGGGCGGTTGGGGTCAGCCTCAACAGCCTCAGGGCGGCAATCAGTTCAGCGGCGGCGCGCAGTCTCGTCCACAGCAGCAGTCTGCTCCGGCACCGTCTAACGAACCGCCAATGGACTTCGACGACGATATCCCGTTCTGATATCCAGACGCGTGAAACACAAAAAACCCAGACAATGTCTGGGTTTTTTATAAAAGGCTATCAGGTAATCACCATCGGCCAGTCTGGCGGAGTGTGGCTCATGGCTTCAACCATCACCACTTTAATGTTTTCCCAGACGGCGGCCATATCCACCAGCGTAATGCCGAGCAAACCTGTCGCGAACCAGCATGCGGCACCCAACCCTAACAGGGTGCTAATCACAGCAAGACCTGCGTAGTCGGACTTTCGGAACTGAATGTTTAACGTGCTGGCCAGGAACATCAAAACCGCGCTCAACAACGGCCAGCGCAGGAGCACCATGCTGGTGGTAATGGTTGCCATAAAACCCATCCTCGACAAAACAGACGAACTGGAATGAAACAATGTTTCTCGTTACATAAGATGTGTGAACTATATCACATTTGCTGTTTTATTCGCCAGTATCGTATGAGGTAAAAGTGGGTTTATAACCGGGTAAAATATATCGTCCTCGTTCAGATCGGCGCTAAGCCGGAATTTTTATTTTTAATTCATTCAGATAGCAAAACCTTTGCAAAACACCCTCGGCTGTATAGCGTTTACAGCAGTATGTCTATGGATTATGCTTGTGTGGAACAATAAATGTACCCGCAAAAATAATTCATCACATTGAATTATTTGGTTTTTTTTGGATTTTTATTCTTTTTTAACACTCAGCATACTCTTTGATTTCGTGGGCTTATTCTTTTATTCAGATATGAGTTATTGCGGTTGCTCTCTCGATTAATGACCTGCGAAAAGATAATGAAAGAAAAAAGACGCGAGATTATTAACGACAGCATGCAGGCTCTGCACGCCCTGGCGAAGCTGATGCCACAACTCAACGCGCAGTGTTCGCCGGTTGAAATGCTGGAAATCATCAACAGCGCACTGGGGGCAAATCTCTCGTGGGTCAGTGTCGAATCCGCAGACGGGCCGCGCGTGGTTTGTGCCGGCGACGTGACGTGTCACGCCTTCAACGTGGCGGATTTTCTTGCCAGCACCCTGTTGCAACGGCATCACCGCGCCTGGCGCGTTATCTACTGGAAAGAGCATATTGGCCGGGCGGTATTTTCCCCTCAGCACCCGGGCTATGCGCGGCTGCAAAGCGGCGTGCTATGTAAATTCTCAGCGCATGGCAGACAGTGCAGTGGTTATTTCTTTTTGGCTTTTAATGAAAAACTGACCTCGTTGCCGATATTGAAAAATATCGTGGTGGTATTGGTCGAGAAGCTAAAAGATTATTTTGATGACATCATCGTGCGGGAAAAAACAGCGCAAGAGATGCAGCGCGTCGTCACGCAATATAAAACTTTATTTGAACGTGCTCCGGTATTGATGAACGCCTTTGACAGGCATAACCGGTGTGTATTGTGGAACGCCGAATGCGAAAAAGTCTTTGGCTGGAGTATGACTGAAATCGGCGAGCACCCCGATCCGCTGGCCCTGTTTTACCCGGATCCCGAGGAGCGACAGCGCGTGCAGGAGTCGGTTCGTTTCGCACCACTTAAGGATATGTACGAATGGCACCCGGTGCGTAAAGACGGGACGCCGTTAACCATCCTCTGGTCAAACATCCTTTTACCGGATAACTCCATTCTCAATATTGGCCTCGATATCACCGAACGTAAAAAAGCAGAACAGCAGCTGACCGTCAAAGCCACCACGGACGATCTGACGGGCTGTCTGAATCGCTCGACAATTTTACAGCGGCTCAAAATGGCGCTGGCTGCCAGTTCGCCGCAGGATGTCAGTAGCCACTTCTGTCTCCTGATGTTCGATCTCGATTATTTCAAGCAGATCAACGATCGGTGGGGACATCAGGTTGGCGATGCGGCATTGATTCACTTTTGCGACCGTATTCGCGAGGTGAGCCCGGCCGGGTCGGCACTGGGACGGGTAGGGGGCGAAGAGTTTGTTCTTCTGCTGGCGCGTACGGATGGTATGGCCGCTACGTTGCTCTCTTCCCGGCTGCGTGCCGCGCTGATCTCAAAACCGCTGCGTGTGGGCGATAAAACGCTGGTACTCTCTTTCAGCGCCGGGGTGGTTGAAGTCTGTCAGGGGCAACGGGATACTTCTGCCATACTGATGCGTGCCGATCAGGCATTATATGACGCCAAGCGTACGGGAAGAGGAAAAACGGTTCTGGCGTCTGATTATTTATAAATCAGCATAAGAACAAAGAGCAGGCTATTTCAGCCAACGAATTTTCCACACCTGTCGCGGGTAATTATTATCCTTATCAGAAACGAAATGAATACTTTTAGTTTGGCTTACGGGAAAATATTATCGGCATCACGAATTTTAGGATTTTTAATACCAAAAGTCAGTTGCTAACTTCCCATGATTCATGCAACGTAATCACCTGTTTATCAAAGCAGCCGGTCTTCATTGCTACAGGCGTACAACATGCAGGGATACAGAGCGGGAAATGAATCGTAGCGCGCGGCGCAAAATGCTCAAAGCGGTCGGGATTATCATGGTAGTTATGCTGCCGGTGATGCTTGCGCTATGGTTTGCCCAGCTTAGAGCCGTGTCGGAAATCAGCGCTCAGCTGCGCACGTTTGCTGAACTTGCTTTAAACAAAACTGAACGGGTTATTCAACAGGTTGATATGGCCCGGGAAGACGCGGAAAAATATCAGGGTAAAGTGTGTACGCCGGAGCATCGTCAATATATGTTGAACGTTTCCCGCGGTCGCCTTTTTGTTGCCGATTTAATTTATGCTGAAGGCCAGGACTTTCTCTGCTCGACCCTTTTTACGCCGGATCATCCTTACATCATCCCCGCTGCCAATTACACACGTAAACCCGACGTTGCTATCTATTATTTTCGCGATACGCCATTTTTTAATGGTTATAAAATGATATATATGCAGCGCGGAAATTATGTCGCAGTGGTCAACCCGCTTTCGTACAGTGAGGTGATGTCAGACGATCGTTCCCTGTCGTGGGGAGTGTATGACACCGTCAGCAATGCATTCTTTTCTGTTAGCCAGAAAGCCGATATTTCTTTATTGCATTCGATGCTCCGACATCAGGAAACGACTTTTCAGAAAGATGACCGTTTTTATACGATCGTAAAATCAGAGCAGCGTCCCATTGCGGCTATTGTTTCAACGTCCAATGCCCGTTTTTATAAAACGCTTTATCATCAGGCTACTCTGACGCTACCGCTGGGGATGATTTGCAGCATTATTATTTTGCTGGTGTGGTCGCGAACACACCGTGAATTCAATTCGCCTGGCCGACTTCTGCACCGGGCGCTGAATAAACGCCAGCTGTGCGTCCATTATCAGCCCATTATTGATATAAAAAATAACCAGTGCGTGGGAGCAGAGGCGTTGTTGCGCTGGCCAGGATTCAACGGTCAGGTTATGAGCCCGGCGGAATTTATTCCCCTGGCCGAAAAAGAGGGGATGATTGAGCGCATTACGGATTACGTCGTGGAGGAGGTGTTCACCGATCTGGGCCATTTTCTTGCCGCTCACCCCGATCTGTATGTCTCGATTAACCTGTCGGCGTCAGATTTTCACTCTTCGCGTCTTATCGCCCTGATCTCCGACAAAGCCCGCTTTTACTCGGTTCGCGCGCAGCAAATAAAAATTGAGGTGACGGAGCGGGGGTTTATTGACGTGCCGAAAACCACGCCGGTCATTCAGGCGTTTCGCCAGGCGGGGTATGAAGTGGCGATTGATGATTTCGGAACCGGCTACTCTAACCTGCATAACCTCTATTCGCTGAACGTCGATATCCTGAAAATCGACAAATCTTTTATCGATACCTTAACCACCAACAGCACCAGCCACCTGATTGCCGAGCACATCATTGAGATGGCGCAAAGCCTGCGGCTGAAAACCATTGCGGAAGGGGTCGAGACGGGGGAGCAGGTGAGCTGGCTGCTGAAGCGTGGCGTGCAGTATTGTCAGGGATGGCACTTCGCGAAAGCGATGCCGCCCCAGGCATTTATGGCCTGGCAGCAGCAACCCTTGCGTTAACACGCATTAATTGAGCTGATGGCGGTAGTCGCTCGGCGTACGGTCAAACTCGCGGCGGAAGACGCGGGAAAAGGTCTGCTGCGACACATAGCCCAGATCCATTGCGATATCAAAAATGGGCCGCTGAGTTGAGCGTAACGCCTGCGCCGCCAGCAGGAGCCTGCGCTGGCGAATGTAGTCACCCAGCGTTTGATGCATTACGGTGCGGAACATTCTCTGTAAATACCATTTCGAATAGCCCGACTTCTTAGCGACCACATCAATGTTCAACGGCTGGTCGATATGTTCATCAATCCATTCAATAAGCGTCTGAATAATTTGCTGATGCGACATAAGGTTACCCCTCTGTGGAGACATCTGTCCTGGTTGATTCGTCGTTTTCTCTGCGGGGGAGTATAATTCCTCAAGTTAACTTGAGGTAAAGAGGTTTTATGGAAAAGAGATTACCGCGCATCAAAGCGCTGTTAACCCCCGGTGAAGTGGCGAAACGAAGCGGCGTGGCGGTGTCGGCGCTCCACTTCTATGAAAGCAAAGGGTTAATAAAAAGTATCCGTAACGCCGGAAACCAGCGGCGCTATACCCGCGATGTGCTCCGCTACGTGGCGATTATCAAAATTGCGCAACGTATCGGCATCCCCCTGGCTACCATCGGCGACGCGTTCGGCGTATTGCCGGAAGGACACTCGCTGAGCGCGAAAGAGTGGAAGCAGCTGTCGTCCCAGTGGCGAGAAGAACTGGATCGTCGTATTCACACGCTGGTGGCCCTGCGCGATGAACTGGATGGCTGTATTGGTTGCGGGTGTTTATCACGTAGTGATTGTCCGCTGCGTAACCCGGGTGACAGGCTGGGCGAGCAGGGAACAGGGGCGCGGTTGCTGGAGGAGGATTGAGAGGTGTGTGCCGGGTGCTTCGCTTACCCGGCCTACGCTCTTGGTTTTGTAGGCCGGGTAAGGCGCAGCCGCCACCCGGCAACAAGCATAAAGAACTAAAGCGCCACTAAGGGCGCTTTAGTTTTTTCCGGTCTTTGTCTTTCTCTCTATCCCGCTGGCTCACGGGAGGGTTTCCCCCGACATCAGTACTCCTCGTGTCTAGCTTGTGGAGGAGGTTCCGGTTTGTACTGACACTTTAATTCTATGCCCGGCCGCCGTTTTTGCCACCGGAGATGATGAGATTTTAGCCGAATTTTTTTCGTGAAGTTGTTCAGTTTTCTATAGTTAAAAAGTATGAATCACCGGAGAACATCATGCTAACGGTCCACCACCTTAACCAGTCTCGTTCCCATCGCGTCCTCTGGGCGCTGGAAGAGCTGGGTCTGACATATGAGATTGTGCGCTACCAGCGCGAAAAAACCATGCTCGCACCAGACGCGCTCAAAAAAGTGCATCCGCTGGGAAAATCCCCGGTACTGGAAGATAACGGACTGGTTCTGGCTGAATCAGGCGCGATTCTGGAATATCTTCAGGAAACGTACGACTCGGCGTCACGATTCAAACCGTTAGATCCCGCCCATAAAGTGCAGTATCGCTTCTGGCTGCATTACGCCGAAGGGTCCTTGATGCCGCTGCTGTTAATGAAGCTGGTATTTAACAGCCTCGGCAAACCCCCCGTCCCGTTTGGCCTGCGCACGCTGGGTAAGGCGCTGGGGCAGGGGGTGCAAAAAGCGTATCTCAACCGCCAGCTGGAAACGCATGCGCGCTTTATTAACGATCATCTTGCCGAAAACAGCTGGTTTGCCGGCGACACGCTGACCATGGCGGACATCCAGATGAGTTTTCCCCTCTTCGCCCTGCTGGCGAGAGGCGGCATCGACAATCTCGACCACATAGCGGCGTGGAAACAGAGAGTGGAGGCACGTCCGGGCTGGCAGACAACGCTTGCGAAAGGCGGCCCGCTGACGATACCCGGCGGGGGATGAAATGTAACGAAATTGCGCATGGACGATAACGTTTGCGCATCCTCTGCTTAATTCTTCATCGTCATGAGGCAATTTTAGCGAAAAACGAGAAAGTTCAGTTGAAAAGGGCGGGTATTAGGCTAGATAATCGTTTGCCTACATTTGACCACCCGTTTTGTAAGCGCGGAGCTAAACGTTTGCTTTTTTTGTGACGCCCCTTTCGTCGCAAACGCAGCACAAGGATTTGACGTTTCGCTGGCAGTGGAGTCTCCACCACGCTTACGGACTTTCAATAAAAATTTTCAGGGGATGTTTTCTATGTCTACGCCATCTGCGCGTACCGGCGGTTCACTTGACGCCATGTTTAAAATTTCTGCTCGCGGCAGCACCGTGCGCCAGGAAGTTGTTGCCGGTCTGACGACGTTTCTGGCGATGGTGTACTCCGTCATCGTGGTGCCGGGCATGCTCGGCAAAGCCGGTTTCCCGCCAGCGGCGGTCTTCGTTGCCACCTGCCTGGTTGCGGGTGTGGGTTCGATTGTGATGGGCCTGTGGGCGAACCTGCCGCTGGCGATCGGGTGCGCCATCTCCCTGACCGCGTTTACCGCCTTCAGCCTGGTGCTGGGCCAGCATATCAGCGTCCCGGTAGCGCTCGGCGCGGTGTTCCTGATGGGTGTACTGTTCACCGTGATCTCTGCTACCGGCATCCGTAGCTGGATTTTGCGCAACCTGCCGCAGGGCGTGGCGCACGGCACCGGTATCGGCATCGGCCTGTTCCTGCTGCTGATCGCCGCCAACGGCGTGGGTCTGGTCATCAAGAACCCGCTGGACGGCCTGCCGGTTGCGCTGGGTAACTTCGCGAGCTTCCCGGTAATTATGTCGCTGGTGGGGCTGGCGGTGATCATTGGCCTGGAAAAATTGAAAGTGCCGGGCGGCATTCTGCTGACCATTATCGGCGTGTCCATCGTCGGCCTGATTTTCGACCCGTCCGTTCATTTCTCCGGGATTTTCGCCATGCCGTCGCTGAGCGATGACAACGGTAACTCCCTGATTGGCAGCCTGGATATTGTGGGCGCGCTGAATCCGGTGATCCTGCCAAGCGTGCTGGCGCTGGTAATGACCGCGGTGTTTGACGCCACCGGGACCATCCGCGCGGTGGCCGGTCAGGCTAACCTGCTGGACAAAGACGGCCAGATCATTGACGGCGGCAAAGCGCTGACCACCGACTCTCTGAGCAGCGTTTTCTCTGGTCTGGTGGGTGCAGCGCCAGCGGCAGTGTACATTGAGTCCGCAGCGGGTACGGCGGCAGGCGGCAAAACCGGCCTGACGGCTATTACCGTTGGCGTACTGTTCCTGCTGATCCTGTTCCTCTCTCCGCTCTCTTATCTGGTGCCAGCTTACGCGACCGCACCTGCGCTGATGTACGTCGGCCTGCTGATGCTGAGCAACGTGGCGAAAATCGACTTTGCTGACTTTGTTGATGCCATGTCCGGTCTGATCACCGCGGTCTTTATCGTGCTGACCTGTAACATCGTGACCGGCATTATGATCGGTTTCGCCTCGCTGGTGATTGGGCGTCTGGTCTCCGGTGAGTGGCGCAAGCTGAACATCGGTACCGTTGTCATCGCCGTTGCGCTGGTGGCGTTCTACGCGGGCGGCTGGGCAATTTAAGTTATCCATTGATGCGAAAACGGGTGGCTCAGGCCGCCCGTTTTTATTTTCAGGACTCATCCCGTTGTCTTTTACGTTACTCTGGAGAGGATAGAATAAGAGGCACGACGCCTCAGGTTTGGCTTAAAAAGAAACACAGCAAACAGGGAACGCATGGAAATTTTCTTCACAATACTCATCATGACCCTTGTGGTCTCATTATCCGGGGTGGTTACACGCGTACTGCCCTTCCAGGTCCCCCTGCCTTTAATGCAAATAGCTATCGGCGCGCTGCTGGCGTGGCCGACGTTCGGTCTGCACGTGGAGTTCGATCCGGAACTGTTCCTCGTGCTGTTTATCCCGCCGCTGCTGTTTGCCGATGGCTGGAAAACGCCGACGCGCGAATTTCTTGAGCACGGGCGAGAGATCTTCGGTCTGGCGCTGGCGCTGGTGGTCGTTACCGTGGTCGGGATTGGTTTCCTGATCTACTGGGCCGTACCGGGGATCCCGCTTATACCCGCCTTTGCGCTGGCTGCCGTGCTGTCGCCGACCGACGCCGTGGCGCTGTCCGGCATTGTGGGCGAAGGGCGCATTCCTAAGAAAATCATGGGCATTTTGCAGGGCGAGGCGCTGATGAACGACGCTTCCGGCCTGGTCGCCCTGAAGTTTGCCGTGGCGGTAGCCATGGGCACCATGGTCTTTACCGTCGGCGGTGCAACCCTCGAATTCTTCAAGGTGGCGATTGGCGGTATCCTCGCAGGCTTTGTTGTAAGCTGGCTGTACGGTCGTTCGCTGCGCTTCCTCAGCCGCTGGGGCGGCGATGAACCGGCGACGCAGATCGTCCTGCTGTTCCTGCTGCCGTTCGCCTCTTACCTGATTGCCGAACATATCGGCGTGTCGGGCATTCTGGCGGCGGTAGCCGCGGGGATGACCATCACCCGTTCCGGCGTGATGCGCCGGGCGCCGCTGGCGATGCGTCTGCGCGCGAACAGTACCTGGGCGATGCTCGAGTTTGTCTTTAACGGCATGGTGTTCCTGCTGTTGGGCCTGCAACTGCCGGGCATTATGGAATCTTCGCTGATCGCGGCCGAAGCGGATCCAAACGTTGAAGTCTGGATGCTGTTTACCGATATCGTACTCATCTACCTTTCGCTGATGCTGGTGCGTTTCGGCTGGCTGTGGACGATGAAGAAGTTCAGCGTTCGCTTCCTGACCAAAAAGCCGATGGAGTTCGGCTCCTGGACCACGCGCGAGCTGCTGATTGCCTCTTTCGCGGGCGTTCGCGGGGCGATTACCCTTGCTGGTGTGCTCTCCATTCCTCTGCTTCTGCCGACGGGCGACGTCTTCCCGGCGCGCTACGAGCTGGTGTTCCTGGCGGCGGGCGTGATCCTCTTCTCCCTGTTTGTCGGCGTAATTATGCTGCCGATTCTGCTGCAGCATATTGATGCGGGTGACACCTCGCAGCAGCATAAGGAAGAGCGGATTGCCCGTGCGGCGACGGCGGAAGTGGCGATTGTCGCCATCGAGAAGATGGAGGAGCGTCTGGCCGCCGATGCCGAAGAGAACATTGATAACCAGCTGCTGAAGGAAGTCAGTTCACGCGTGATCGGTAATTTGCGTCGCCGTGCTGACGGACGTAACGACGTGGAAAGTTCGTTGCAGGAAGAGAACCTCGAGCGCCGTTTCCGCCTGGCGGCGCTGCGCTCGGAGCGTGCCGAGCTGTATCACCTGCGCGCGACGCGGCAGATCAGCAACGAGACGCTGCAAAAGCTGCTGCACGATCTGGATCTGCTGGAAGCGTTGTTGATAGAGAATCAGTAGCGCTGTAATTGCCCGGTGGCGCTGCGCTTACCGGGCCTACGTGCTCGATCGGTTCCCTCTCCCTATGGGCTGAGGGTTCCCCACAAATTAATGCGAGCACTGAGCAATCCCCTCGCCCCTCCGGGGAGAGGGTTAGGGTGAGGGGAACATACGGCGGTGGTGGTCATTCCGTTCACTTTATGTTCCTTGCTACTCTGTAACGACATGACCGGTGAACGTGCCAGGGTGGCTCAGTCGCCACCACCCTGGCGACCCGGGCTCCCGGCGGTAAATCGCCGCTTCGCGGTGCCCTCGGCTTATTCCTTCCGGCTTATCGGGTACGGGCGGAGGCAACGTCCCTGTAAAGCCGCCCTCTCGGCGCATCCCTGCGCCTCGCCCCGGCCTGCAGGAAACGCCTCAGCGATTTACAGCCGGACCAGGGCATCGCTGACAGCCCTCAGTCATTTAGAAAGCAACTTTATTGCTTCTGCATAAAAAAATTACTGGGGATCCCTCAGCCCACAGGGAGAGGGTTAGGGTGAGGGTACCCAAAACCCCTCACAGCATTGCAACCACGCCTGTGCGCTGTGCGACAGATACACCCCTTCACGCCAGATCATCCCTAACTGCCAGTGCAGATCGCTCTCCAGCGGGATCCAGCGCAGCGTGTTTTTATCCAGCCGCTCGCAGATCGGCTGCGGCAGAATGGCTATCCCCACGCCCGCCTGTACCATCGCCGCCAGAAAATCCCACTGGCCGCTGCGCACCGCAATGCGCGGCTTTACGTTGTGCTGGTTAAACAGCGCCATCAGCTGGCGGCTTAAGGCGAAATCTTCGTTGTAAATCAGCAGCGGGTGTTCGCCGAGCAGCTCGGGTTTTACTGATTCAATCTTCAGCCAGTCGCCGGAGCGCGGCACCAGCACGCACAGCGGGTGGCTGAACAGCGGCAGCGTCGCCAGGCCGCTCTCTTCTTCCACGGGAAGGGCCGTCATGGCCACGTCAAGTTCACCGTTCATCACCGCCTGCTGCACGGTCAGGCCGCCAAATTCAGAAATTTTTAGCTCAACGCCGGGATAGCGCTGGCGAAACAGGCTAATCGGCCCGGCCATCATCATGCCGACCATCGGCGGAATGCCGAGCCGCAGCAGCCCTTTTGTCAGGTGGTTGATGTCCCCAAGCTCGGCCTCCAGCTGGCGGAACTCCGCCAGAATTGCCAGCCCGCGCTCGAACACCACGCGACCGGTATCGGTCAGCAGCAGCTTGCGCCCGTCGCGGATCAGCAGGGTACAGTTCAGCTCATCTTCGAGGTTTTTCAGCATCTTACTGATGGTAGGCTGGGTTACGAATAACTTCTCCGCTGCGCGGGTAAAACTTTGCTGGCGAACCACCTCGACAAAATAGCGCAGCGTTCTTATGTCCATGATTATTCCTCGAAACTATACCTTCGATGATTTTAATTCATTTCAGTCGATACCGTACGCTCACTATACTGGCGCCTCGTCTCATTTCTGAGGAAAACCCCCATGGCCGTGGCGTTAAGCCGTGTTACGCCTGCCGTTGTTCAACGACTCCAGGTACCGGTTCAGGTACTGCTCTACGCGGGACTGTTTGTTTTTGCTGAATATCTTGTCGACTGGCTGAACCTGCCTTTACCCGCCAACCTGGTGGGAATGGTGCTGATGCTGACGCTGATCCTCTGTCGCGCGTTGCCCCTTAGCTGGGTGCGGGCCGGTGCGCGCTGGCTGCTGGCGGAGATGCTGCTGTTCTTCGTTCCGGCCGTGGTGGCGGTGGTGAATTATGCGCAACTGCTGATGGTCGACGGCTGGCGCATCTTTGCGGTTATCGCCCTGAGCACGCTGATGGTGCTGGGCGCCACCGCCTGGGTGGTGGATAAAGTGTATCGCTTTGAAATCAGCAGGCAGAAGCATGACTAACTTTCAGATAAGCGTGCTATGCCTGATTGCGACAGTCGTCATTTACTTTGCCAACAAGCGCCTGTATCGCCGCTTTCGCACGCTGCCGCTGATGCCGCTGGTCTTTACGCCGATCCTGCTGGTGCTGATGCTGGTCTTCGGCCATATCTCCTGGCAGAACTACATTGGTGAATCCCACTGGCTGCTGTGGCTGCTCGGCCCGGCGACTATCGCCTTTGCGGTGCCGGTGTATGACAACCTGGCAATTATTAAACGCCACTGGATGTCGCTCAGCGCGGGAGTCGTCACCGCGACGGTAGTGGCGGTGTGCAGCTCGGTCTGGCTGGCGCGGCTGTTTACCCTGTCTGATGAAATCCAGCGCAGCCTGGCGGTACGCTCGGTGACCACACCGTTCGCGCTGGCGGCGGCTAAACCGCTCGGCGGACAGCCGGATCTGGTGGCGCTGTTTGTGGTGGTGACCGGCGTGTTCGGCATGGCAGTGGGGGATGTGCTGTTTCTGCGCCTTTCCATTCGCGAAGGGATGGCGAAAGGGGCAGGGTTTGGCGCGGCGTCGCACGGGGCGGGGACGGCACGTTCGTATGAGCTGGGACAGCAGGAAGGCGTTGTTGCAAGCCTGGTGATGATGCTCTCGGGCGTGACAATGGTATTAATCGCGCCGCTGGTAGCGTGGGTGATGTTTTAAGTTCCCCGGCCAGAGTGACCGGGGAGAAAAGGTTTAGTGCGCGCGGCCTTGCTCAACACCCAGGCCGGTTTGCGAGCGGATAAACTGGGCGCGGAATTTCTCACGCTCCAGGTTACCCTCCGGCGAGTTGTCGGTCGCTGAGAAGAACCAGATCCCGATAAACGCCACGGCAATGGAGAACAGCGCCGGGTATTCATACGGGAAGATAGCGCTTTCGTGACCGAGGATCTGCACCCAGATGGTCGGGCCGAGGATCATCAGAATCACCGCCGTCAGCAGCCCCAGCCAGCCGCCAATCATAGCCCCACGGGTGGTCAGTTTTGACCAGTACATGGAGAGCAGAATGATCGGGAAGTTACAGCTTGCCGCAATCGAGAAGGCCAGCCCCACCATAAAGGCGATGTTCTGCTTCTCGAACAAAATCCCCAGCAGGATGGCGACGACGCCCAGCACCAGTACGGTGATTTTGGAGACTTTCAGCTCATCGCGCTCGCTTGCGCCTTTGCGGAAAACGTTGGCGTAGAGATCGTGCGATACCGCAGACGCACCAGCCAACGTCAGCCCGGCAACCACCGCGAGGATGGTGGCGAAGGCCACGGCAGAGATAAAGCCGAGGAACAGGTTACCGCCTACCGCGTCGGCCAGATGCACCGCCGCCATGTTGTTACCGCCGATAAGCGCGCCCGCCGCGTCTTTAAACGCCGGGTTTGCCCCCACCAGCATGATCGCGCCAAAGCCGATGATAAAGGTCAGTATGTAGAAGTAGCCCATAAACCCGGTGGCGTAGAACACGCTTTTACGCGCTTCACGTGCATCAGACACCGTGAAGAAACGCATCAGGATATGCGGCAGGCCAGCGGTACCGAACATCAGGCCGAGACCGAGCGAGAGCGCGGATATCGGATCTTTCACCAGCCCGCCCGGGCTCATGATCGCTTCCCCTTTCGGGTGCACTGACATGGCTTCGGTAAACAGATTATTGAAGCTGAACCCGACGTGCTTCATTACCATAAAGGCCATAAAGCTGGCGCCGAACAGCAGCAGTACCGCTTTGATGATCTGTACCCAGGTGGTGGCCAGCATGCCGCCGAACAGGACGTACATCACCATCAGCACGCCTACCAGCACCACCGCGACGTGGTAGTTCAGACCGAACAGCAGCTCGATCAGTTTGCCCGCGCCGACCATCTGCGCAATCAGGTACAGCGCCACCACCACCAGCGAACCGCAGGCGGAGAGCATGCGGATGGGGCCTTGTTTGAGGCGGTATGAAGCTACGTCTGCAAAGGTGTAGCGGCCAAGGTTACGCAGGCGCTCGGCAATCAGGAACAGAATGATCGGCCAGCCGACGAGGAAGCCGAGGGAGTAGATCAGGCCGTCATACCCCGAGGTATAAACCAGCGCGGAGACCCCGAGGAACGAGGCGGCAGACATAAAGTCTCCCGCAATCGCCAGCCCGTTCTGGAAGCCGGTAATGTTGCCGCCCGCGGTGTAGTAATCGTTACGGGAGCGCACGCGTTTCGATGCCCAGTAGGTGATGTAAAGCGTTAGCACCACGAAAATCAGGAACATGATAATCGCCTGCCAGTTGGTTGGCTGGCGCTGGACCTCGCCGGTAAGGGCATCTGCCGCATGGGCAGCAAAGGGAAGTGTGGCGGCAAGCGCCGTCAGGACTCGCTTCATGATGCTTTTACCTCGCGCAGAACTTCTCTGTTAAGACGATCGAATTCACCGTTCGCACGCCAGACATACACACCTGTCAGCACAAACGAAATAACGATAACGCCAATGCCAATTGGGATGCCGCGCGTAACGCTGGTTCCGGCGTGCAGCGGCGTACCGAGCCACTGCGGCGCAAAGGCGATCAGCAGAATAAAGCCGACGTAAATAACCAGCATGATGATGGAAAGGATAAAGGCAAACCGTTGCCGTTTTTCGACGAGCTCCCTGTAGTGCGCACTATTCTCTATCTGCTGACAAATATCGTTATTCATCACAGAGTCTCCAAAGGTAAGGTTGGTTTGTTTTTATCCCCTCTCCCCTATGGGGAGAGGGTTAGGGTGATGGAAGGAAGGTGCGGTCTGATGCCCTCACCCCGGCCCTCTCCCACGGGGAGAGGGAGAAAACACTAGGAAGGCATTGCGATGGCCTGCTTCTCTTCGAGCAGTTTGTCCACCACGCCAGGATCGGCAAGCGTTGAGGTATCACCGAGGTTGCTGGTGTCGCCTGCTGCGATTTTGCGCAGAATACGGCGCATAATCTTGCCGGAACGGGTTTTCGGCAGTGAGTCGGTCCAGTGCAGCACGTCCGGCGTGGCCAGCGGGCCGATCTCTTTACGCACCCAGTTGCGCACCTCGGTATACAGCTCTGGCGACGGCTCCTCGCCGTGGTTCAGGGTGACGTAGGCGTAGATCGCCTGGCCTTTGATGTTGTGAGGAATGCCGACAACTGCCGCTTCGGCAATCTTCGGATGCGACACCAGCGCAGACTCAATCTCCGCCGTGCCCAGACGGTGGCCGGAAACATTCAGCACATCGTCCACGCGTCCGGTGATCCAGTAATAACCGTCTTCGTCCCGGCGCGCGCCGTCGCCGCTGAAGTACATGTTTTTAAAGGTTGAGAAGTAGGTCTGTTCGAAGCGCTCATGGTCGCCGAACAGGGTACGCGCCTGGCCAGGCCAGGAATCGACGATTACCAGGTTGCCTTCGGTGGCCCCTTCCTGCGGATTGCCTTCGTTGTCCACCAGCGCGGGCTGCACGCCGAAGAACGGACGGGTGGCCGAACCGGCTTTCAACTGCGTGGCGCCCGGCATCGGGGTGATCATGAAGCCGCCGGTTTCAGTCTGCCACCAGGTGTCCATCACCGGGCACTTCTCGTTGCCGATCTTCTTCCAGTACCACTCCCAGGCTTCCGGGTTGATCGGCTCGCCCACGGAACCGAGGATGCGCAGGGAAGAGCGGTCGGTCCCTTCGATGGCTTTATCGCCTTCCGCCATCAGCGCACGGATCGCCGTTGGCGCGGTGTAGAGAATGTTGACCTGATGCTTATCAACCACCTGACACATACGCGCCGGCGTTGGCCAGTTAGGTACGCCTTCAAACATCAACGTCGTTGCGCCGCAGGCCAGCGGGCCGTACAGCAGGTAGCTGTGACCGGTGACCCAGCCCACGTCGGCGGTACACCAGTAGATGTCGCCCGGATGGTAGTCGAAAACGTATTTAAAGGTGGTGGCCGCGTAAACCAGATAGCCGCCGGTGGTATGCAGCACGCCTTTCGGCTTACCGGTGGATCCGGAGGTATAAAGGATAAACAGCGGATCTTCCGCGTTCATCTCTTCCGGCTGATGCTGGTCGCTTGCGTTTTCAATCAGATCGCTCCACCACAGGTCTCGGCCCTCGTGCCAGTCAATGTTGCCGCCCGTGCGTTTGAAGACAATGACGTTATGGATGGATTTCACGTTCGGGTTTTTCAGCGCTTCATCGACGTTTTTCTTCAGCGGAATGCCGCGCCCGGCACGCACGCCCTCGTCAGCGGTGATCACCAGCTTTGAGTTCGAGTCGACGATACGTCCGGCAACCGCCTCCGGCGAGAAGCCACCAAAAATAACGGAGTGGATCGCGCCGATGCGCGCGCAGGCCAGCATAGCCACCGCGGCTTCCGGCACCATCGGCATATAGATCGCCACCACATCGCCTTTTTTAATGCCCTGGGCCAGCAGCACGTTGGCGAAGCGGCAGACGTCGCGATGAAGCTCTTTATATGAGATGTGTTTGCTCTGAGAGGCATCATCGCCTTCCCAGATAATGGCCGTTTCGTTGCCGCGTTCGGCAAGATGGCGGTCCAGGCAGTTCGCCGCCAGGTTCAGCGTGCCGTCTTCATACCATTTAATGGAGACGTTGCCCGGCGCGAAAGAGGTGTTCTTTACCTTCTGATAAGGTTTGATCCAGTCGAGGATGTGGCCCTGTTCACCCCAGAATGCGTCAGGGCTGGAAATGGACTGCTGGTATTTCTCCTGGTACTGCTCCGGGCTTATCAGGCAACGGTCCGCAATGTTTGCGGGAATGTCGTGTTTGTGTATTTGGCTCATGGCTTTTTTTCTCCTTGTAAGATGTTAATAATATGTCGCAAAAACGTTAATAGTAGGGGCTTTACAAGCTTTGTTTAGTATTTGGGCGACAGATCACGCAATGTCTGAAGAGTATGAAAATTGAGCGAATGAAACTTTGAAGGGAAATAATTCATCTGAAGAATTATTCACTTTTTTTTTTGTAAAAGTTTTTTCATAACAATCGGTTATTGATGTGGATTGCTATTAATTACCGTCAATGACGCTTTTTGCAGTGAAATGCCTTGTTCTTTAAGGCTTGCGCAGCATGCCGTGCAAATGATACTCATACGGCGCGTTAAAAAATCCCATAAACCAACGCAACACAATTCATACCCTTTCAGTATGTCTCCATATTCATGCAGTTTTGCTGGTGCGGAGATTTCATTGAGGAAGTCAGTTTCTATGAAAAATTTGAAAGTCAGCCTGGCCTGGCAGATCCTGCTGGCCCTTGTGCTGGGCATCTTGCTGGGCAGTTACCTCCATTACCATAGCGACAGCCGCGAGTGGCTGATTGCGAACCTTCTCTCGCCAGCGGGCGATATCTTTATTCATCTGATCAAGATGATTGTTGTGCCGATTGTGATCTCGACGCTGGTGGTCGGTATTGCCGGGGTAGGTGATGCGAAACAGTTAGGCCGCATCGGCGTTAAAACCATTCTCTATTTCGAAGTGATCACCACGGTTGCCATCATTCTTGGTATCACCCTGGCGAACGTGTTCCAGCCAGGTTCCGGGATTGATATGTCGCAGCTGGCGACGGTGGATATTTCGAAATACCAAAGCACCACCGCCGACGTGCAGAGCCATTCGCATGGGCTGATGGGGACTATCCTCTCGCTGGTGCCGACCAACATTATCGCGTCAATGGCGAAGGGCGAGATGCTGCCGATCATCTTCTTCTCGGTGCTCTTTGGTCTGGGGCTTTCTTCCCTGCCCGCGACGCACCGTGAACCGCTGGTAACGGTGTTCCGCTCTATCTCTGAAACCATGTTCAAAGTCACCCACATGGTGATGCGCTATGCGCCGGTGGGTGTTTTTGCGCTGATCGCCGTAACCGTGGCGAACTTCGGCTTTGCTTCCCTGTGGCCGTTGGCGAAGCTGGTGATTCTGGTGCACTTCGCGATCCTGTTCTTCGCGCTGGTAGTGCTGGGGATTGTGGCGCGCCTGTGCGGGCTGAGCATCTGGATCCTAATCCGCATTCTGAAAGATGAGCTGATTCTGGCGTACTCCACGGCAAGCTCCGAGAGCGTGCTGCCGCGTATCATTGAGAAGATGGAGGCCTACGGTGCACCGGCGTCCATTACCAGCTTCGTTGTACCGACCGGTTACTCCTTCAACCTGGATGGTTCAACGCTGTATCAGAGTATTGCGGCAATCTTTATCGCTCAGCTGTACGGCATTGACCTGTCGCTGTGGCAGGAAATCGTGCTGGTGTTGACCCTGATGGTGACCTCAAAGGGTATCGCAGGCGTGCCGGGCGTCTCCTTCGTGGTGCTGCTGGCGACGCTGGGCAGCGTCGGTATTCCGCTGGAAGGCCTGGCGTTTATCGCCGGTGTGGACCGTATCCTCGACATGGCGCGTACCGCGCTGAACGTGGTGGGTAATGCGCTGGCGGTGCTGGTAATCTCCAAGTGGGAACACAAGTTCGACCGTAAAAAAGCGCTGGCGTATGAACGCGAGGTGCTGGGTCGTTTTGATAAAACGGCTGACCAATGATGTAAAAATGCCGGGTGGCGGCTTCGCCTTATCCGGCCTACATAACCGTAGGCCCGGTAAGCGCAGCGCCACCGGGCAATAATTTACTCCCCGCTCAACGCATCAAACTCTTCACACCCGGTATCAAACCCTTCCGTACAGCTCAGGTTTAACCAGTAAAGCGCTTTCTGTTTATTCGGTGTGATAAAGCCTTTCTCACCCTGCCTGAATAGCATGCCTGCCCAGTACTCCGCATAACCCGTCCGGGACAGAGCCGAACTCCGCTTGAACCACGCCGCAGCCTGCACGTCATCCTGAGGGACTTCAACGCCGTTGGCATAGATCAGCCCCAGCAGCTGTTGCGCGTCTACAGCCGAGTCGCTATCGATGTCTTCGGTCGCCGTTTGCAGCAGTTTAATGGCCTGCGGGTAGTCGGTCTTGCCTGCTTGCGTGTTCACCAGCACCCGCGCCAGCATGATCGCGCCGCGTTTGCTGCCCGCAATGTTTGCCTGTTGGGCCAGAGCTTTGGCCTGTGCGTAGTCGCCCTGCGTAAAGAGGATTTGCGACAGCAGCGCCATGGCGTCGACATTGCCGCCTTTCGCCGCTTTCTCGGCCCACAGCGCGGCCTGCTTGCTGTCGCCGGAGCTGAAGTACGTATCGGCAAGATAATACTGGGCGCGCGCATCACCGGCTTCCGCCTGTTTTCGATACTGGCTGCCGATCTCATCGGCACGGGCAAAGGCGGTTAAAAATAACAACAACAGAAAAATGGCTTTCATGGATTCTTATCATCGGGGTACATGCCGCGCAGTATAATCGCGGTGACAGAAGAAAAAAACGGGTGCGTTAAGACCTCAGCATCCCACAAGCCGGGCGGAACACGCGTTCCGCCCGAAGAGGTTAGCCTGGGTTGCAGGCTAATTTCGCCGCCACCTCCTGATGTTCACTCTTTATTGAAAACTCGCAGAGCTTATCGCGAGTAATAAAGGTAAAGATCACTATCGTCAGGCAAATAATAAAGACGATGCCTAACGTAGTTTTTAATGGCGTCATGCCTTTTACTCCTTGTGAAAAATAGAATAAGAGGCTACTCTCAACCTGTTGGTAGTTGAGGGGTAGCCTCGGGGGTTGTACTGACCCCAAAAAGTTGGACAGTTAAACACGAGGCACATAGGTCTGGGTTCGATATTCAATTGGACTCAGACCTTTTAATTTCAGGCTAATTCTTCTGCTGTTGTAGTAGTCAATATATTCCGTAACAGCATCCTTCAGTTCGCTTATATTACTGAACTCGTCAAGATAAAAACACTCCGACTTTAAGGTTCCAAAGAAACATTCCACGACTGCATTATCCAGACAATTGCCTTTTCTGGACATGCTCTGTGTAATGCCTTGTTCTTTAAGGATGTTTTGATACCTTCTCATACGATACTGCCATCCCTGGTCAGAGTGCAGAATAGGATGCTCGTGAGGCTTAAGCTTTTTGAATGCCTGATCGAGCATATTCTCGACCATGTTCATCACAGGTCTTTCCGACAGGCTGTAAGAAATAACTTCGTTGTTGAAGAGATCTATTACTGGAGACAAATACAGCTTTCGCCCATTGACTGCAAATTCAGTAACGTCGGTAACCCACTTCTCGTTTGGCCGTGTAGCCTTGAAATCCCTTTGGAGAACATTGGGGGCGGTTTGCCCTACCTCTCCTCTGTAGGAGCTGTATCGCTTGACCTTAATCGCTGCCTTAAGCGAGAGGGTTCCCATCAGGCGCTGAACGGCTTTATGGTTAATCCGTTCCCCGTCTCGATGGAGAGACAACGTTACCCTACGGTATCCGTAACGACCTTTATTCTCGTGATAAATCTCACCAATACGCTTTTTAACATCCGCATACTTATCAGGCTTGCTGAGAGCCTTTAGATGGTAATAAAACGTACTGCGCGGTATCTCCGCTGCCTTGAGAAGCTCATCAAGAGGGTAAAACTGCCTTAGCTCGTTGAGTACTTTCACTTTTTCGCGGGATGAGCTAAGGCTTTCAGCTTTTTTAGATACGTAAGCCGCATTTCAAGGAATCGAACTTGTCTTTCAAGATCCTCAATACGTCGGTCTTTCGACAGCTCCAATGCTAACGCCGCTTTTTCTGGATCAACTGACATTGTAATGTTTCTTTTGGTGCCGATCTTGAGTGCGCGTAAACCAGCTTCTCCGTGCTCCTCATAGACTTTCAGCCACTTGGCTACAGAACCACTACCAGCAAGCATAAAGTGAGCAGCAGCCTGATTGAGGGACATCTGCTGCTCGGTCACGGCTTTCACGACCTTAATGCGCAACTCTGGATCAGCACTAACGCCTTTAGGTTTGGGAATTAAACCTTTTTCTCCATGTTTTTCATAGAGGGCAACCCACGTCCTGACCTGGGTTCGAGGCACACCAAAACGTGCAGAGATGATCCTGTAACCATCATCAGTTGTGAAGTAGTGATTCACGACTTCAAGGCGCTTTTCGAAGGGGTATTTTGGCTTTGACATATCAGGGACTATTCCATTTCATCGTCCAACAAAATGGGTGCAGTACAGGTAAATGCAAATTTCCCGGGGCTTTCCACTTTCTGTCCCTCAACAATGCTCAAGACAGAAAGTCTTAAGCACCCGCCGCATATCTTATCCCTCTGAATTAAAATGCAAAGATGTAAATCTATTCTGCGTAAATTACATTATTTCTGCGAGCCGCTTTCCAGAATAATAATTTCTATTTCTTATGAATTAATCGAAAATAAAAAGGGAGTGAATATATCACTCCCTTTATTCAACGATAAATTAACGGCTTCATCCCATTGCGCTTTCACGCAGGCGGGCTTTCAGCTTGTTATATTCGTCGATCACGTACTGTTCCGCTGCGCGCTGATCCGCTATGGGCTCCACGTTTACGGCGCAGTATTTATACTCCGGCGTTTTGGTTATCGGGCTTAAGTTCTCCGTCACCAGCTCGTTACAGGCGCCAATCCACCACTGGTAGGTCATATAGACCGCGCCTTTGTTCGGACGGTCGCTGACCTGCGCGCGGGTAATGATGCGGCCTTTACGCGAGTTCACCCACACCAGCGCTTCATCTTCAATACCGAGCCGTTCGGCATCGGCGGTGTTGATCTGCGCGTAGCCCGGTTCATCCGCCAGCGCCGCCAGCGCGGCGCAGTTGCCGGTCATGGAACGGCAGGAGTAATGGCCCACTTCACGCACGGTGGAGAGCACCATCGGATACTCGTCGGTGAGTTTATCGATCGGCGCGACCCAGTCGCAGGTGAAGAATTGCGCCAGCCCGTTCGGGGTGTCGAATTTTTCTTTAAAGAGGTACGACGTTCCCTGATCCGCCTCTGACTCATCCCGGCATGGCCACTGGATGTAGCCTAGCTCACCCATTTTTTCATAGGTTGCCCCATAAAAGTCCGGGCACAGATGCCGCAACTCGTCCCAGATCTCCTGGGTGTTGTTGTAGTGCATCGGGTAGCCCATGCGGGTGGCGATTTCGCTGATGATCTGCCAGTCCGTTTTCAGATCCCACTTCGGCTCGACAGCCTTGAAGAAGCGCTGGAAGCCGCGGTCTGCCGCCGTATAGACACCTTCATGCTCTCCCCAGGAGGTCGACGGTAAAATCACATCCGCCGCCGCCGCGGTTTTGGTCATAAAGATATCCTGAACAATCACCAGCTCCAGATCCTCAAAGCCCTTACGCACCGCAGACAACTCGGCGTCGGTCTGGAGCGGATCTTCACCCATGATGTAGGCCGCACGCACTTCACCGTGCGCCGCGCGGTGCGGCAGCTCGCTGATGCGATACCCCGTGTGCTCAGGCAGGCTCTCCACGCCCCAGGCCTTCGCGAATTTCTCGCGATTTTCCGGGAATTTGACGTACTGGTAGCCCGGATAGGTGTCCGGCAGCGCGCCCATGTCGCACGCGCCCTGCACGTTATTCTGACCACGTACCGGGTTCACGCCCACATGCGCTTTACCCAGATTGCCGGTCAACATGGCGAGGCTGGTGAGCGAGCGCACGGTTTCCACGCCCTGGTAGAACTGGGTCACGCCCATACCCCACAGAATAGCGGCGGTTTTCGCTCCGGCGTACATCCGCGCCGCCTGGCGGATCTCCTGTGCGCTGACGCCGGTTATCGCCTCTACGGACTCCGGCGTATAGCCTTCGACAATCTTGCGATACTCTTCAAACCCTTCCGTACGGCTTGCGACAAACGCCTGGTCGTAGAGGTTCTCCTCAATAATGACGTGCCCCATTGCATTTAACAGCGCGATGTTCGAGCCGTTTTTCAGTGCGATGTGCATATCGGCAATGCGCGCGGTTTCAATTTTGCGCGGATCGCAGACGATGATTTTCGCCCCGTTCTGTTTGGCGCGAATCACGTGATTCGCGACGATAGGGTGAGAATCCGCCGGGTTATAGCCGAAGATGAACACCAGATCGGTGTTATCTATCTCATTGATGGCATTACTCATTGCGCCGTTACCGACCGACTGGTGCAGACCTGCAACCGATGGGCCGTGTCAGACGCGAGCGCAGCAGTCGACGTTATTGGTACCAATAACGGCGCGCGCGAATTTTTGCATCACATAGTTGGTTTCATTCCCGGTTCCGCGTGAGGAGCCGGTGGTCTGAATCGCATCCGGGCCATACTTGGCCTTGATGGCGCTAAGGCGCGTGGCAACATAATCCAGCGCTTCATTCCAGGAGACGGCTTCCAGCTTGCCGCCGCGCTCGTGGCGGATCATAGGGGTTTTCAGGCGCGGGGTGAGGATTTGGGTATCGTTAATAAAATCCCAGCCGTAGTACCCTTTCAGGCACAGCGTGCCCTGATTGGTTTTACCCTGCGCCGCTTCCGCCCGGACGATTTTGCCGTTATCGACCACCAGGTGGATCTTGCAACCTGAGGCACAATAAGGGCAAACCGTGACGACTTTTTTCATCACTTTGCTCCAGTTAAACAGTTCTTACCTGCCCAATATGCAGCTTCTATGCCATGTTTTTACTATGGGTATTTCCTGACTTTACGACCCTTTGCGGGGCAAAACCCTGACGAAAAACAGCCAATCGTCAAAATTGACGTGTCGAAAGGGCAGGGGATGTGACATGGATTGAATTTCCGTCACGTAAAAAACAATTCGGCTGGAGCCGGCGGCAGAATGGTTCAGACTTAACATAATTCCCTGACGGAAGCATGCGATGAAACCGGCGATTCTGGTGGTTGATGATGATGTCGCAGTCTGCGAACTGCTACAGGATGTGCTCAGCGAGCACGTCTTTACCGTGCTGACGTGTCACACCGGTCAGGAAGCGGTGAACCGTGTCCAGCAGGACTCCGGCATTGCGCTGGTTCTGCTGGACATGATGCTGCCGGATATCAACGGATTACAGGTTTTGCTGCAGATGCAAAAGCGGCGACCGTCGCTACCGGTGGTGATGCTGACGGGGCTGGGAAGTGAATCAGATGTGGTCGTCGGGCTGGAAATGGGCGCTGATGATTACATCGGAAAACCGTTCAATCCGCGCGTGGTGGTCGCCCGCGTTAAGGCGGTGCTGCGTCGTACCGGTGCGCTGGCCGCGGAGCCTGCCGCGCCGCGCGTTGAAGGTATTGCCTTTAACGGCTGGACGCTGGACACCACCCGCTGCGAGCTGAGCGATCCGCAGCGTAATACCGTACCGTTAACCCAGGGTGAATACGGCCTGCTGCTGGCATTAACGCAAAACGCCCGCCGGGTACTGAGCCGTGAACAACTGCTGGAGCTGACCCACAGCGAAAGCGCCGAGGTCTTTGACCGCACTATCGACGTGCTGATCATGCGGCTGCGGCGAAAAATTGAGGTCAATCCGCACCAGCCTCTGCTGATCAAAACCATTCGCGGTCTGGGCTATGTTTTTGCCACGGACGTTTCCCATCATGAGAAAGCCGCCTGACCGTTCTCCTGAATAAACGTCTGAAGTTCGGCCAGCGTTTTCGCGCCGTCAATTGCATTAGCCGCCAGCAGGCTGGCCCGCGCGCAGGCGTGCGCCAGATAAATACTCTCCGTCAGCGGCAGGGATTCATGGCAGCCGTATAAAAAGCCCGCGCAAAACGCGTCGCCCGCGCCGACGCTACCGATAATCTCGTCCTGCGTCAGCTTCCACGACGGAACCCATTGCCCTTTTTCACCCGGCGCTTCACCCCATGCCCCTTCCGGACAGTGGATCACCACCCGCTGTCGCACGCCTGCCGCCAGCAGCTGTGCGGCAGCGTCGGCGATATGGGCCATGTTCAGCGCATCATGGCCGTCGCGGATCTCAAGCCCGCTAAACTCACCGGCTTCCAGCTCGTTAATCACCAGATAATCAAGATGGCGCAGGGCAGGGAGCACCAGCGGCTGATAGCGCGGGTCGCCCTTGCGGGACACCAGATCGAGCGAGGTTTCATACCCCTGATCGTGCATCTGTGCCAGTAACCGGGCGCTGCGGGTGCCAAATTCCTCGTCCGGCATATCCAGGCTGTCGAGCAGCAGCAGATAGCCGAGATGGAAGATCTTCAGCGATCCGTCTAAACGATCGAAGGCGGGAAGATCCAGCAGGCGGTTGGCGCCCGGCGAGTGGAAAAAAGTGCGCTGTCCGCTGGGGTCGGTCATCACCTGCGACATCGACGTTGGGGAGAACGTCGTGCGCTGCACGCGCTGGCGATTGACGTGATACTGGTCGAGCATCGCCAGAATATAGTCTCCGTCGCTGTCTTCCCCAATCAGCCCCACCGCCTGTAACGGCAGGCCGACGTGCATTTTTGCCAGCGTCAGCAGAACGTTGAGCGGCGCACCGCCGGTTGAGCGTTCGCTGTGGGTGATTTCTGCCAGCCAGCCGCGCTCCGGCCACTGTACGATCTGGTGGACGTGATCCACCAGCATATTGCCTGCGGCGACGATCCCTTTGCGTTCCATTAGGCCTGCCCCGCACTGCCGAAGATGCGCATCTGTTCCGCAACCGTATCGGTAATGGCCTCTTCAATGCCCAGCAGCAGCTCGGCAAACTCATCGTAAAGCGATTGTCGGTTCGCCATGCGTTGCTCAACGGCGGCAAGTGCGGCCTGCGACATGCCGGTATAGAAATTGATTTTATGAATACCGAGTTCAATGGCGAGGCGGAAATCAGTGTCGCTTATGCCAGAGCCACCGTGTAAAACCAGCGGCAGGCCCGTCTGCTGGCGAATGGCGTCCAGACGCGGAAAATCAAGCTTCGGCTCGCCCTTGTATTTGCCGTGCGCGTTGCCAATGGCAACCGCCAGTGCATCGATGCCGGTTGAATCAACAAATTCGCGCGCCAGCTGCGGGTCGGTAAAGAAGGCTTCATCCGCATGACCGTACAGCGCGCCACCTTCATCCCCGCCTACCGCGCCCAGCTCCGCCTCTACCGAGACGCCCACCGCGTGGCACATCTTCACCACTTCCCGGGTCTGGCGGATATTTTCCTCATAGCTCAGCGTGGAGCCGTCGAACATCACCGAGCTGAACCCTAAACGCAGGGCGCGCACCACCGCCTCAAAATGCAGTCCGTGGTCGAGGTTAAGCACCACGGGAATATCGTGGCGGGCAGCTTCGAATTTCACCGCTTCCACCAGCGACTCCAGAGACACGTACTTAAAATGCACTTCGGCGATGTTGATGATAAACGGCGAGCGTTCTTGCTTCGCGGCGGCAAACAGCGCGCGCAGGAAATGGGAGTCGAGCACGTTGAACGCGCCCAGGGCGTAGCGGTGTTCCCTGGCGTGGGCCAGACCGTCGGCAAGAGAAATCAATGGCATCATTCACTCCTTATATCCGAAAGAGGGTGTACTCGTTGCACAGCACCAGCACCGCCGGTTCGTCTTCTTCAATGGTGTTGTAGCGGTCAATGGGCTGTAAAAAGTGGTTGTCGTGTTCATCGTCATTGACCGACGACACTTCGCCCACCAGCACGTCACCAAAGCCGCGTTCACCCCAGAAACTGTGGTACAGGCCGGGCGTCAGGCAGATGCTCTCCCCAGGCGTGAGGCGCAGCTGGCTGCCGGGCGCGTGCGTCTGCCGACAGCCGTCTATCGTGACGGTCACGTCGGTGTTTTCGGTCTCTTCATGCGCGCCCGCATTCCATAACTCAATAATCAGATTCCCGCCGCCGCGGTTAATAATGTCCTCCCGCTTGCGCCAGTGAAAATGCATCGGCGTCACCTGGCCGTCGCGGACGTGCATGATTTTTTCGGCATAGCACTTTTCATAGGGCACGCCGTTGGGGGAGCCGTTGCGCAGGGTGAAAAGCGTCAGGCCCTGGGTGGCAAAGCTGTTGCCGCCGAACGCCGTCACGTCCCAGCCGAGCCTGAGATCAAACACCTCCTGCCATGCTGCCTGGTCAAGCTGCTGCCATTTTGTCGGCGGAAAGCTGGCAAAAGGGGGGAGATGCACGTCGTGCATGGAGAAGAACTGCCGTGTGTGGCCGAGGATTTCATTGATGTCGGAGCGTTTCATGGGGACTCCTTACTTTTTTTGCCGCCCCCTCACCCTAACCCTCTCCCCAAAGGGGAGAGGGAACTTGAACACCCTCTCTCCTTTGGGGAGAGGGCCGGGGGTGAGGGGCTTACTTAACCGTCCACCCCTTATACGTGCCGACGTTCTTTTTATCGATCATCGTCACCGGGATCAGCACGGGCTCTTTCGGCGCAGGTTTGCCCTGAAGAATGTCATAGCCGATCTCCACCGCCTTCGCCGCCATCACCTGCGGATCCTGCGCCGGGGTAGCAACAAACAGCGAGTTTTCGCGCTTCAGGGCTTCTTCACCATCCGGGCTGCCATCTACGCCAACGATAAAGAATTCATTGCGTTGCGCCTGTTTAGCCGCCAGATCGGCGCCGATCGCGGTCGGATCGTTAATCGCGAATACGCCGTCGATCTTCGGATTGGCAGCCAGCAGGGAGGTCATGACCTCCAGGCCGCCTTCGCGGCTGCCTTTGGCGTTCTGATTATCCGAGAGCACTTTGATATCCGGGTGGCGCCTGAACTCGGTCTGGCAGCCCTCCACGCGGTTTTGTACCGCAGAAACCGGCGGTCCGTTGATGATCACCACGTTGCCTTTACCTTTCAGGCGGTCGGTAATGTACTTACAGGCCATTTCTCCCGCCTGAGTGTTATCGGAGGTGATGGTCGCATCGGCCCCTTCCGCCGCCACGTCCACCGCCACGACCACGATCCCCGCCTCTTTAGCGCGTTTTACCGCGGGGCCGATCCCTTTGGAATCCGCGGCATTGAGGATGATCATGTCTACTTTCGCCGCAATGAAGTTATCGATCTGCGACACCTGCTGGCCCAGATCGTACCCGCTGGAGACCAGCGTCACCTTGACGTTGTCCCCCGCCAGCTTGCGCGCTTCCAGCTCGGCACCTTTGGTGATCTGCACGAAGAACGGGTTAGCCAGGTCACCCACCGTCACGCCGATGGATTTCAGATCTTTTGCCTGCGCAAACGGGGTTGCGGCCAGCAGCGCGCCAGCACAGAGCGCGGTCACTAAGGGCTTCAATCTCATGCTGTATTCCTCACGTAGGGTATTGTTGTTATGCACTTTGATGGTGTCGGGTACGGTATTTGTCGATCAGCACCGCTATGATGATCACCGCCCCTTTGATCACCAGCTGCCAGAAATAGGAGACGCCCATCAGCGTCATGCCGTTGTTGAGGGTGGCGATGATCAGCGCGCCCACCAGGGTGCCGGTGATCGTGCCGATCCCGCCGACGAAGCTGGTGCCGCCGAGGATCACCGCCGCAATCGCATCCAGCTCGTACCCCGTGCCGAGGTTGCCGTTGGCGCTGTAGAGACGTGAAGCGCTCATCACGCCGCCTAAGCCCGAGAGCAGGCCACTCATGCCGTAGACAAACAGCAGCACCAGCCAGACCTTAATGCCGGTTAAGCGTGCCGCCTGCATGTTGCCACCAACCGCATAGATGTGAACGCCGAGGGTGGTGCGGCGCAGGATGAACCAGCACACCACAATCACCGCCAGGGCGATCACCACCAGCCACGGAATCGGGCCGAGGTAGTTATTGCCGATCCACTCGAAGTTAATGTTGGAGTTAATAACCGTCGTGCCGTCCGCCAGCAGATAGGCCGCGCCGCGCAGCGCCGTATAGGTGCCGAGCGTGACGATAAACGGCGGAAGTCCGGCGAAGGCCACCAGCGCACCGTTGAACAGCCCCAGCACCATACCGAGCATCAGCGCCGCCGGAATGGAGAGCATCGCAAATTCAGGGATAAGCGACACTACCATCGCCGCCACTGCCGTGGTGCCCAGAATCGAGCCCACGGAGAGGTCAATCCCGCCGGTCAGGATGATGAAGGTCATCCCGGCGGCCAGCACAATGTTGATCGACGCCTGCCGGGTAATGTTGAGCAGGTTGCTCTCGGTGAAAAAGTTCGGGGCGATAAAGCCAAATACCGCCACAATCAGGATTAAAATCGGCAAAATGCCGATCGTTTGCATCAGATCGCTCATCAGCATTTTTTTGGCGGAGGCGGATTTCGCCACCTGCTGCGGATGGGTTGGAGTTGTCATAATTACACCGCCTGATGATGTGTGTCGTTTACGCCGGTTGCCAGCGTCATGATGTTTTCCTGAGAGATGTCGCGCCCGTGCAGTTCACCCGCAATGCTGCCTTCCCGCATCACGTACACCCGGTCGCTCATCCCTACTACTTCCGGCAGCTCGCTGGAGATCATCAGTATCGCAACGCCTTTGCGCGCCATCTGGTTCATGATGCGGTAGATCTCGCTTTTTGCGCCGACGTCTACGCCGCGCGTGGGCTCGTCCAGAATCAGAATGCGCGGGCCTATCGCCACCCAGCGGGAGATCAGCAGTTTTTGCTGGTTGCCGCCGGAGAGCCCGCCCGCGCGCACCTGTGAATGGGGCACGCGGATATTGAGCAGGGCGATGGCGTCATCGGAAATCGACTGCGCTTTTTTGCGGTTCAGCCAGCCGAAGGTGGCGTCGCGCTCCAGCGTCGCCATGGTGATGTTCTCCTGCGCCGCCAGCTCCAGAAACAGACCTTGCTCCTTGCGGTTCTCGGTAAGAAAACCGATGCCGTTCTCAATGGCCGCGCGCGGGGAGTGGATCACCACCGGTTCGCCGTCCACCTCAATCATGCCGCCGGTGGCTTTGCGCACGCCGAAGATCAGCTGCGCCAGCTCGGAACGCCCGGCCCCGATCAGCCCCGCCAGTCCGACGATTTCACCGGAGCGCACCTGCAAACTACTGGGCTGCACTTTTTTGCCGTCGGTGAGGTGGTGGACGTTAAGACGCGGGCTGCCGAGGGGAATATCGCGCTCTTTGTTAAACAGATCGCTGAGCGGACGGCCCACCATCATGCGCACCAGCTCGGAGGCGTTGAGCCTGTCGCGCGTCAGGCTGCCGACGTATTGCCCGTCGCGCAGCACGCTGACGCGGTCCGAGAGTTCATACACTTCCGCCATCCGGTGGCTGATGTAAATAATCGCCATGCCTTCATCGCGCAGGCGCAAAATCAGTTCGAACAGACGGTGGGTTTCGCGCGAGGAGAGGGCGGCGGTAGGTTCGTCCATCACCAGAATGCGGCTGTTGCGGTGCAGGGCGCGGGCGATCTCCACCTGCTGCTGCTCGGCGATCGTCAGTTTCATGACCAGGTCGGTGGCGCTGAACTGCGCGCCCAGACGGTCAATGACCGCCTGCGCCTGGGCAGCCATCTCTTTGCGCTGGACCAGCCCGCCGCGCGACAGCTCGCTGCCGAGAAAAATGTTTTCCGCCACGGTCAGGTTAGGAGCAAGCTGCATCTCCTGATAAATCAGGGTAATGCCTGCGGCCAGCGCATCCTTCGGCCCTTTGATATGAAACGGCTTACCGTCGATGAGGATGTCGCCGCTGCTGGCGGTATAGGCACCTGCGAGGATCTTCATCAGCGTGCTTTTTCCGGCGCCGTTTTCCCCCATCAGCGCGTGGATCTCACCGGGGAAAACCGTCAAATCCACGCCCTTGAGCGCGTGGAAATTGCCAAAGGTTTTGGCAATGTGGCGCATCTCTAAAACCGGGGTTCTGCTCATGGCGGATCTCCTGTGAATGTCGATATCTGCACTTCATCACAGGCGCGTAAATGCAAAATGTCAGAAGCTGTTCATATTTGTCATAGTTATGAATAGCTAATCGCCATCACATTTTCCTTTTCCCTCTCCCTGTGGGAGAGGGCCAGGGTGAAGGCACCAATCCGCAGAGGAGCCCAAACCCATGTCTTCACGCCCCCCATTCTTCACCAGCGCCCGCGGACGCCTGCTGATTTTTAATCTGCTGGTGGTCGCCGTCACGCTGATGGTGAGCGGTGTGGCGGTGCTCGGCTTTCGTCACGCCAGCCAGATCCAGGAGCAGGTCCAACAGCAAACGCTGGATGACATGACCGGCAGCATGAACCTCGCCCGTGATACCGCAAATGTGGCAACGGCGGCGGTGCGGCTGTCGCAGGTGGTCGGTGCGCTGGAGTACAAAGGCGAAGCCGAGCGGCTGAAACAGACGCAGATGGCGCTGCGCCACTCGCTGGATCAACTTGCCGATGCGCCGCTGGCGCAGCAGGAGCCGGCGCTGGTGGCGCGAATTATTCGCAGGAGTAATGAGTTACAGCAGAGCGTGACGGGAATGCTGGAGCGCGGGCAAAAGCGGCATCTTGAGCGTAACGCGCTGCTTAGCTCGCTCTATCAAAGCCAAAGCTACCTGCGTCATTTGCAGGATATCAACCGCCGTTTCTCAAGCAATGTGCCAGACGCCCGACAGCTTGCAGAGATGGACAGGCTGATCGTTGCCGCCATTGATACCCCTTCACCGCGCGCCACGGTGCAGCAGCTGGATGCAGTAACCGCGGGGTTATCCGCGAGCGCCCTGCAACCGGTGGCCAACCTGGTGCTCCCGGATTTTAATGATGAGCTGCGCAAGCTCGCACCACTGTCGACGCAGCTGGAGGAGAGCGATCTGTCCATCAGCTGGTACATGTTCCACATCAAGGCGCTGGTGGCGATATTAAACAGCGACATTAATCAGTACGTTGAACAGGTGGCGCAGGCTTCCCGGCTTCGCACGGCCCAGAGCCATCACGAGCTGCAATCCATCAGCGTGTTTATCAGCATCTTCGCGGTGCTGGCGCTGATCATCACCGGCTGTGCCTGCTGGTATATTTACCGCAATCTGGGCTCCAACCTGACGGCTATCTCAAGGGCGATGTCGCGTCTCGCTCACGGGGAGCAGGATGTGTCGGTGCCCGCGCTACAGCGGCGTGATGAGCTGGGGGAACTGGCGCGCGCGTTTAACGTTTTCGCCCGCAATACCGCTTCGCTGGAGCACACCACGCGGCTGCTGAAGGAGAAGACCTCACAGATGGAGGTTGACCGCATCGAACGTCAGGGGCTGGAGGAGGCGCTGCTGCACAGCCAGAAAATGAAGGCGGTCGGGCAACTGACGGGTGGCCTGGCGCATGATTTTAATAACCTGCTGGCGGTGATTATCGGCAGTCTGGAGCTGACCGATTCGGCATCACCGGACGCGCCGCGCATCACCCGTGCGCTTAAAGCCGCGGAACGCGGAGCCATGCTCACCCAGCGTCTGTTGGCCTTCTCGCGCAAGCAATCCCTGCAACCCCATGCGGTAGAGATGAAGCCGCTGCTGGAGAACCTGAGCGAGCTGATGCGGCACTCGCTTCCCGCCACGCTGACGCTGGATATTGAAGCGCAAACCCCGGCCTGGCCCGCATGGATTGACGTCAGCCAGCTGGAAAACGCCATTATCAACCTGGTGATGAACGCCCGTGATGCAATGGAGGGGCAAAACGGTGTGATTAAAATTCGCACCTGGAACCAGCGTGTGACCCGCAGCGACGGGCGCAGGCAGGATATGGTCGCGCTGGAGGTGATTGACCACGGCTGCGGGATGTCGCAGGAGGTGAAATCGCAGGTCTTTGAACCGTTCTTCACCACCAAACAGACCGGCAGCGGCAGCGGGTTAGGGCTGTCGATGGTGTACGGCTTTGTGCGCCAGTCGGGTGGTCGCGTTGAGATCGAAAGCGCGCCGGGGCAGGGAACCACCGTGCGGCTCCAGCTGCCGCGCTCGACGCTGCCCGCGTTCTCCGATGATGTCGTGCTGGCGACCACGGCCCCGGCAGAAAGTGAGCTGCTTGTGCTGGTCCTGGAAGATGAGGCGGGCGTGCGTCAGACCCTGTGCGAGCAACTGCACCAGCTTGGCTACCTGACACTTGAAGCCGAAAACGGCGAGCAGGCGCTGAACATGCTGGACGCGTCGCCGGATATCGGTATGTTTATCAGCGACCTGATGTTGCCGGGCGGCCTGAGCGGTGCGGAGGTGATCGGCCATGTACGCAGCCACTATCCGCAGTTGCCGGTTCTGCTGATCAGCGGGCAGGATTTGCGCCCGGCGCATAACCCGCAGCTGCCGGACGTTCCGTTACTGCGAAAACCGTTCACCCGCGCACAGCTGGCGCAGGCGCTGCGCAAGGTGATGGTAATTTGAGATTCCTCCGCTACTCCCGCTAACAGCCAGTCATTACTTTAAGGCCAGTTCACCTGCGAGTCTGGCCTTATGAAACGTTACTCTACCGCTCTGTTATTGGGTCTGCTGACTTTAACCAGCCAACTGGCGCATGCCGATGTGATTGATGATGCTATTGGCAATATTCAGCAGGCGATCAACGACGCCTATAACCCCGGCAGCAGCCGTAATGACGATGACGACGATCGTTACGATCGCAGCCGTCAAACCGACAGCCGCCAGTACGACGATCGTCGCCGGCAGTTAGAAGACCGACGCCAGCGCTTAGACGAGCGTCAGCGGCAGCTGGATGACGACCGGCGTCGGTTAGAGGAGGATGAGCGCCGGTTAGAGGATGATTACGATCGGTGGTAAACCCCGGTATCGCAACGCGTAGGCCGGGTAAGGCGCAGCCGCCACCCGGCAAAACCTAATCCAGCACCAGTACCATCCCGTCATACCCCGCTTCAATGCCGTCCGGCAGCGGGTTATCCATCATCCAGACGTCAAACTGATGGCTGATATGCGTCAGGATCACCTGCGGACAGCCAATCACCTCGTTCAGCGCAATCACCGTATTCAAATCACAGTGGTTGCGCGGCGTCTCCTGGCGCGGTTCATGGCTACAGTCAATAATCATCGCCTGCGGCTGATTATTTAGCAGAAATGTCACCGTTTTATCCGGTAGCCCGGCGGTATCAGAAAGCCACGCCACGCGACTGTGGGCGGACTCCAGCAGATAGCCAAATGTGAGTTTTGAATGGTTGAGCGGCAGCGGCGTGACCCGCAAGCCCTGAAGTTCAAACGTTACAAACGGCTCTACCGTGTGGCTGAAATCGAGAAGGCCCGGATGTTTGAACAGGTCGTCACAGCCTGCGTCGTCCGGCGGACCGTAAACCGGAATGGTCGCCCCCACGCCCCAGCGCAGAGGAAACAGCCCCTGAACGTGATCCATATGATAATGGGTAAGCAAAAACTGCCTGAAACTCCCCGCGGGCCAGTCGTCCATCAGGTGTGGAATACCTGCGTCCAGCAAGGTGACCGTATCGTTGAATTTCACGGCCGCGCTGCAGGGGCGACGGCGATAATTTTCCTGTAAACGCGCCCGTCGGCACGCCGCGCAGTCGCAGCCAAACACCGGCACCAGCTGCGCCCCTCCCGTTCCTGTTAGCGTGATCGTCAGACTCATAACGCACCTCTACAGCGGTTTGGTGAAGCGGAAATGGCTTTGCGTATACCCTTCACGTACATAAAAACGGTGCGCATCCACGCGCTTCACGCTGGTGGAAAGCTCGGTCAGCTCGGCGCCTGCCTGGCGTGCGACGTCCTCTGCCCAGGCCAGCAACTGGCTGCCCACTTTTAATCCGCGCGCCTGCGGCATCACCACCAGCTCCTGGATCTCGCCGATCCAGCGGGCGTGATGCAGGTGAAACTGCATGTGCAGGCCGATCATCCCGATGATCTTCCCGTCCAGCTCGGCCAGCTGGTAGCGCATATTGTGATCCTGCAAGTTGGCCAGATACCCGGCGTGAAACGCCTGATGATCGAACTCGGCCTGCTTAAGTTCGCAGATCAGAGCGTAAACGATCGGCGCATCGTCGGCGGTGGCGGGGCGAAGCTGGCAGTCAGGCATGCTGTTTCTCCTTCTGGCGAATAAGCGATAGAAAGGTCTCGACTGACTGTAGCAAACTTCCGTCGTTATTGAGGAGATGGCAACCCGACGGGGTGTAGCGCGCCGCCCGTTCCAGCCGCTGGTCGATCTCGCGTGCGTTTTCGCGCCCCCGCTTTTGCAGCCGGCTACGCAGAACCTCCGGGGAAACCTGCAAACAGACCGGAAGCAGCGCCGCTTCGTACCGGGCGCGAGCCTGCGGGAGATGCGCCCGTGAGCCGTTAACCAGCACGTCGAACCCCGCGTGCAGCCAGAGGTCGATCTCAATGCCGACGCCATAGTAGTAACCGTTGGCATGCCAGCTTAGCGCCAGCAGGTTTTGTCCGGCGCGGGTAAAAAACTCCTGCTCGCTCAGGGCGATATGGTTTTCGCTTCCGGCGTTGGCATCGCGCGTGATATAGCGGTGCGCCACCAGCAGCTGTGAGTGTTCCCGCTGCCGTAACGCCGACAGCAGGCTGTCCTTCCCGGAGCCGGACGGGCCCATTAACCAGATGAGTCTTCCCATCAGAACACCCTTTTTCCCTGACGCCAGACGTGGTCGATATGAATGTGCTCGCCCTTACGGTGCGCCAGCACCAGATCGGCCCGTTTCCCCTCGGCGATTTCCCCGCGATCGTGAAGATTAAGCGCCGAGGCCGGGTTTTTCGTCACCAGGCGAATCGCCTGCGGCAGCGTGAAGCTATTGCCTTCGTCGTCCGCGACGCGGAAGGCCGCGTCCAGCAGGCTGGCGGGGTAATAGTCAGATGAGAGGATATCCAGCAGGCCGAGGGAGGCGAGCTTGCTTGCCGCCACGTTTCCGGAGTGCGACCCGCCGCGCACGATGTTCGGCGCACCCATTAGCACGTTCATGCCATGCTTACGCGATGCCTCTGCCGCCTCGAACGTGGTGGGAAATTCGGCGATCACGCTCCCAAGCTGGTGGGATTCGCGAACATGGTCGTGCGTGGCATCATCATGGCTGGCCAGGGCAATATTACGGTCACGGCACATCGCGGCAATGGAGAGACGATTCGGCTGCGACCACCGCGCCGCAAGCTGGAGCTGCTCTTCTTCATAGCGCGCCATCTCGGCATCATTGAGCGCGTATTTGCCCTGATAGTATTCGCGATACTTTTCAATGTTGGCGAACTGGCGCTGCCCCGGCGAGTGATCCATCAGGGAAACCAGCGAGACCGGCTCGCGGCCCACCAGCTTTTCAAACAGCGGCAGGGTAGTGTGGTGCGGCAGCTCGCAGCGCAGGTGCAGGCGGTGCTCGGCGCGGTTGAGGCCGCGCTTTTGCGTCTCCTCCACGGCGTTGATCATCTTCTCCAGGTTCTCCAGCCGATCGCCGCCGTCGCGCACGTCGCCGATCGCCACCGCGTCCAGCACCGTGGTGATGCCGCTGGCGACCATCAGCGCGTCGTGGCTGCTCATCGCTGAATGCGCGGGCCAGTCGACCTTCGGGCGGGGCGTGAAAAATTTATCAAGATTATCGGTATGCAGCTCAATCAGCCCCGGCAGCAGCCAGCCGCCTTCGCCATCCATCGCGTCCGGTGAGCGGCTCTGGGTTTCAGCAAAGGCGCGGATGACACCGTCCCGGACCTCAACCGAGCCGTTCACGACCTCATTTTCCAGTACCAGCCTGACGTTATTGATAATCATACGTTTGTCCCCATCGGGTGCAGTCTGTCCGCCACGCGATGGCGTACGGCGTCGTCGTGGAAGATCCCGACGATCGCCGCGCCGCGCGCTTTGGCCTGTTCGATCAGTTCCATCACCGCTGCGCTGTTTTTACTGTCGAGCGAGGCGGTGGGTTCATCCAGGAGTAAAATCGGGTAATCGACGATAAAGCCGCGGGCGATGTTCACGCGCTGCTGTTCGCCGCCGGAAAAGGTCGACGGGGCGAGGTGCCACAGACGCTCCGGTACGTTGAGACGCGTCAGCAGGCTGGCGGCTTTAGCGGCGCAGGTTTCGCGCGGCACGCCGAGATCCAGCAGGGGCTGCATGACCACGTCCAGGGCAGAGATCCGCGGGATCACCCGCAGGAACTGGCTGACCCAGCCGATCGTCGAGCGGCGTACTTCCAGCACCTTGCGCGCGGGAGCCTGGACCAGATCGACCCATTCATTGTTATGGCGGATATGAATATGGCCTTCGTCCGGCAGGTAGTTGGCATACAGGGAGCGCAGCAGGGTGGATTTTCCACTGCCGGAATGGCCATGCAGCACCACGCATTCGCCGTTGCTGACCTCTAATGAGGCATTTTGCAGTACCGGCAGGCGGACACCGTTTTGCTGGTGGAGTACAAAGGTTTTACTAACATTTTCAACGTGGATCATTTTTGCCTCGCGATTCGTTTTGCCGGGTGGCGGCTTCGCCTTACCCGGCCTACGGGTGCGGTGTTCGTTTTGCCGGGTGGCGGCTTCGCCTTACCCGGCCTACGGGTGCGGTGTTCGTTTTGCCGGGTGGTGGCTTCGCCTTACCCGGCCTACAGGTGCGCTGTTCGTTTTGCCGGGTGGCGGCTTCGCCTTACCCGGCCTACGGGTGCGGTGTTCGTTTTGCCGGGTGGCGGCTTCGCCTTACCCGGCCTACGGGGGCGGTGTTCGTAGGCCGGGTAAGCGCAGCGCCACCCGGCAACAGCGCCCTCAGTTCTGCAACACCGACGACACCAGCAGCTGGGTGTACGGATGATGGGGATCGTCGAGCACCCGGTCGGTTAACCCACTTTCCACCACCTGACCCTGCTTCATCACCAGAAGACGGTCCGCCAGCAGGCGCGCGACGCCTAAATCATGGGTGACAATCACCACCGCCAGGTTCAGCTCCACCACCAGGCCGCGCAGCAGGTCGAGCAGGCGAGCCTGCACGGATACGTCCAGCCCGCCGGTCGGTTCGTCCATAAACACCAGCTTCGGATGGGTGACGAGATTGCGGGCAATCTGTAAACGCTGCTGCATGCCGCCGGAGAAGGTGGTCGGCAGGTCGTCGATGCGCGAGGCGGGGATTTCAACTTCCTCCAGCCAGTGCTGCGCCGTGGCGCGGATATTGCCGTAGTGGCGTGCGCCGGTGGCCATCAGCCGTTCACCGATGTTGCCCCCCGCTGACACCTGACGGCGCAGGCCGTCCATCGGGTGCTGATGCACCACGCCCCACTCGGTGCGCAGCAGGCGGCGGCGCTCGGCTTCGCTCATGCCGTACAGCGATGCGCCCTCATACAAAATGTCGCCATTCTGCGGCGTCAGGCGCGCGGAGATGGACTTCAGCAGGGTGGTTTTACCGGAGCCGGACTCGCCGACAATGCCCAGCACTTCGCCCGGCCACAGCTCAAACGACACGTCGCTAAAGCCTTTGCCCGGCGCATAAAGGTGAGTCAGGTTGTTAACCGAAAGCAGCGGTTTCATTGGCTGTTCGCCTCGCTCTGTTGGCGGCAGTAATCGGTGTCGGAGCAGACAAACATCCGTTTGCCCGTGTCGTCCAGCACCACTTCATCCAGATAGCTGTGTTTGGATCCGCAGATGGCGCACGGCTCGTCCCACTCCTGCACCGTAAACGGGTGATCGTCGAAATCCAGGCTCTCTACGCGGGTAAACGGCGGTACGGCGTAGATGCGTTTTTCACGTCCGGCACCAAAAAGTTGCAGGGCGGGCATCATGTCCATCTTCGGGTTATCGAATTTCGGGATCGGCGACGGGTCCATCACGTAGCGGCCGTTCACCTTCACCGGGTAGGCGTAGGTGGTGGCGATATGGCCGAAGCGGGCGATGTCCTCATACAGTTTGACCTGCATGATCCCGTACTCTTCCAGGGCGTGCATGGTGCGGGTTTCGGTTTCCCGCGGCTCGATAAAGCGCAGCGGCTCCGGGATCGGCACCTGGAAAATCAAAATCTGATCTTCCGTCAGCGGGGTTTCCGGAATGCGGTGACGGGTCTGGATCAGCGTCGCGTCTTCGGTTTTTTCAGTGGTGTTGACGCCCGTTACGCGCCTGAAGAAGTTGCGGATCGACACGGCGTTGGTGGTGTCGTCTGCCCCCTGGTCGATGACCTTCAGCACGTCCGCTTCGCCAATCACGCTGGCGGTGATTTGAATACCGCCGGTGCCCCAGCCGTAGGGCATCGGCATTTCGCGGCCGCCGAACGGCACCTGGTAGCCGGGGATCGCCACAGCCTTAAGGATGGCGCGGCGGATCATGCGTTTAGTTTGCTCGTCCAGATAGGCAAAGTTGTAGCCGCTTAAGTTAGCCATTGGCGCGCTCCCGTTGCAGGCGTTTCAGCAGTTCCAGTTCGGCCTGGAAATCGACGTAGTGCGGCAGCTTGAGGTGCGAGACAAAGCCCGCGGCCTCAACGTTATCCGCGTGGGCCAGCACGAACTCTTCGTCCTGTGCCGGGCCTGCAATATGCTCGCCGTAGTCCGGCGCCTGGAGCGCACGGTCAACCAGCGCCATCGCCATCGCCTTGCGCTCGCTCAGGCCATACACCAGCCCGTAGCCGCGGGTAAAGTGTGGATCTTCATTTTCTGGCGCGACAAAACCGTTGACCATTTCGCACTCGGTCATCAGCAGTTCGCCGATGTTCACCGCAAACCCCAGCTCTTCTGGCACAATTTCGACATCGAGATAGCCGCTGCGGATCTCTGCCGCGAACGGGTGGTTGCGCCCGTAGCCGCGCTGCGTGGAGTAGGCCAGCGCCAGCAGATACCCTTCGTCGCCGCGCATCAGCTGTTGCAGACGGGACGAGCGCGAACAGGGATAGACCGGCGGCGTGCGGGTGATGTCATCCGGTGTGCTGCCGGTGTCTTCTTCCGCCTTCGCCAGCCCCTGGTTTGCCAGCAGGCTAAAGACGTGCGGGGAGGCGTCTTGTTCAGCATCAGAGGCGCTGAGCTGCGGTGTTTCACCGTTTGCCAGCAGAGCGAAGTCCATCAGACGATGGGTGTAGTCGTAGGTGGGGCCAAGCAGCTGGCCGCCAGGAATATCTTTATACACCGCAGAAATACGGCGCTCTAAACGCATTTCCGCCGTATTTACCGGCTCGCTCACCGCCAGCTTCGCCAGCGTAGTGCGGTAAGCGCGCAGCAGGAAGATGGCTTCCACGTTATCGCCGCTGGCCTGTTTCAGCGCCAGCGCCGCCAGCTCACGGTCCGCGATGCCGCCTTCGGTCATCACGCGGTCGACGGCCAAATTTAACTGCTGTTCAATCTGGGCGACGCTCAGCTCGGGAAGAGCGTCATCCCCCCGGCGTCTGTGCGCCTGCAAGGCATGGGCGGCGGCGATCGCCTTCTCGCCCCCTTTGACGGCAACGTACATCAGCACACCTCCACGTGGGTAGTTCGCGGGATCGCCAGCAGGCGCTCGCCGCAGGTCAGGAGCAGGTCAATGCCGAGCGGGAACGGATGCGGACGCTCGGTCAGCTCATGGATGATGCACTCCGGCAGCTGGGGGGCGACCATCCGCTCGTCGGCGATGCCTGCACCCGTCAGGCGAAGCATGCGACCACCGCTCAGGCTGGAGACTTGCAGGATCAGCGTGGCGCTGGTTTCCGGTGCGACGGCGCTGCCTTCGCTCAGGGCGTTAAGCTGCTCGTGGCTGATTTGCTCGTCTGCCACGGCGAAGACCGCCTGCTGGGGCTGCTCGACCAGCGGCGCGTTGGTATGAAAGCGCAGGTTCTGGCTGGCGATATCGTTCAGCAATGCCCCTGACAGCCATACCGGCGTGTCGTTGTCCGCCAGCGTCAGCAGCACGCTGGTAGAGGCGAGATTCAGCGGCAGCCAGCCCTGCGAAAGCTGGTGCAGCGAGACGATCACGCCGGGCTCGCTCATGGCTTTCAGCAGGCGACGGAAACTCTGTTGGGCATCCTGGACGGCCAGGGTAAAGGCAGGTTGAAGCGTCATGCGTTGTCTCCGCGAACGAGCGTAAAGAAGTCGACCCGGCTGGTATTCACTTCGGCCTGACGCGCGGCAAGGCGTGCGGCGCGGTCAGCTTCCAGCGGGGCAATAAGGGTTTCCATTAAGGTCTGAAAATGCGGCTGTTCCTGTAAAAGCGCGTCGATCACGGCGCAGCGCTCGGCGTGTGTTTTGTCGCGCCCAAGTACGTAGCCGTAGCCCAGCGTGCCGCTGCTCAGGCGGATCACCGCGCGGGTGAGGGTGGCATCGCCGGCGAAGAAGCGCTCGCCGGTGCCGCCCATGCGTGCCTGGATCTGCACCAGGCCGATCTCTGGCGCGCGGATCGTGTCGTAGTCCGGCGTCAGGCCGAGCGCGTTCATGCGGGCAGCCAGCGCAGCAGGCTGGCTGTGGGCCAGCACGCGCATCCAGCGCTGACGAGTGGAGGTGTCGAAGTGCATTCAGTGCTCCATGGTAAATTCAATCATGTCGGCGCGGGTCAGGCTGACGGAGTATTCCGTTGCGTTGACGTCGCCGTCACGGTGGTTGAGGGTGCGCACGCAGAGCAGCGGGGCCATGTTGGGGATCTCCAGCACCTTGCTCTCTTTAGCCTGCGCGCGGCGGGCGCTGATGCGCGTCTGGGTGCGTTTGAGCGCGATACCCGTCGCCTCCTGAAGAAAATCATGCAGGGAACCGCTGGCGAAATGTTGCAGCACGGGCCAGAGGGAGAGGTCCGCGAAGTAGTGGTCGATCTGACAGACCGCCACGCCGTTCACCCGGCGCAACGTGCGCAGGTGAACGACGTTGTCGCCCTCCTGAATCCCCAGCGCGTCCGCTACGTGGCGGGAGGCCGGGCGCAGGACAGACAGCAGCTTTTCGCTGGTGGGGTGGCTGCCCTGATCGAGCAGGTTCTGGCTAAAACGCGCCTGGGCATTGAGCGGGTAGTCAAACGGGCGCATCAGCACCAGCACGCCGACGCCCTGACGACGCTGGACCCAGCCGCGCTCCACCAGCTGATCGATGGCGCGACGCAGGGTGTGGCGATTCACTTCGTAGCGGTCGGCAAGCTGCTGCTCGGCAGGCAGGTAGTCGCCGCACCGATAGTGCGTGCGCAGCTCCACTTCGAGCTTTGCCGCAATCTCTTGCCAGCGGGTAGGGTAACTGGTCGGATGTCTGGATAAGTGCATACCAATCAAAGCCTCGCTTCTCAGATGAAGTGCTTACGCAAGCGTTGAGAGAGGAAATCCAGCAGGCTGACGGTGACGATGATAAGCACCATCAATGCGCAGGTTTGCTGGAACTGGAAACCGCGAATCGCTTCCCACAGGGTGACGCCAATACCGCCTGCGCCCACCATGCCGACCACGGTGGCGGAGCGAACGTTGGACTCGAAGCGGTATAGCGAATAGGAGATGAGCAGCGGCATGACCTGCGGCAGGACGCCGTAGAGGATCTCTTCGATTTTGTTCGCGCCGGTTGCGCGGATGCCTTCCACCGGGCCGGGCTCGATGGCTTCAACCGCTTCGGAGAGCAGCTTGGAGAGTACGCCGGTGGTGTGGATGAACAGCGCCATCACGCCAGCGAACGGACCCAGGCCGACGGCGACCACGAACAGCATCGCAAAGACCATTTCGTTGATGGCGCGACAGGCGTCCATCAGGCGACGCATCGGCTGGTAGATCCACCAAGGCACGATGTTTTCGGCGCTCATCAGGCCAAACGGAATGGAGAGGATCACGGCGAGGGCGGTGCCCCAGACGGCGATTTGCAGGGTGGTGGCCATTTCACTGAGGTAGTCCTGCCACTGGCTGAAGTCAGGTGGGAAGAAGTCGGCGGCGAAGGTCGCCATGTTGCCCGAGTCCCTGAAGAGCAGCAGCGGATCCATCTCCGCGCCCTTCCAGGAGATAACGAGCACCGCCAGCAGAACGGCCCAGCTTATGAGCGAGAACCAGCTGCGCTTTGGCGGCGGGAGGGTGATGGTTTGCATGTTGGCTCCTTAATCTGTTCTCCCTCTCCCTGTGGGAGAGGGGACTTGAGTTACTGCACCGCTTTATTCACGCTGGTCATCGCCCCGAGCGCGGCGGTCAGGCGGTCGAGATCGTCCAGCTGCGCCTGAATTTCCGACACTTTGCTGGTCTTCTCTTCTTCCTTCAGACCTTTGTTGTCCTTCACGCCCTGCATCTGTTTAAACAGCGCCAGCTGGCGAATCGGCACCAGCTGCAAATCGCTGGACGCGCGGAACGGTGCCCAGCCCAGGTGCGCCAGCACTGCTTTCTCTTCCGGCGTTTTGCCGTAGTTCATAAAGAAGTCGTAGACCTTGTCCTTGGTGCTTTCGGAGAGGTTTTTACGCCACACAATCGGGTCGCCCGGGATCAATGGCGATTTCCAGATCACCTTCAGCGCTTTCAGCTTGTCCGGCGCGGAGGTCTTCAGCTTGTCGAGGTTTTCAGTGTTGTTGGTGGCAACGTCTACCTGCTTGTTCGCTACGGCCAGGGCGTTGGTTTCGTGGCTGGCGTTAACCGTGCGCTTGAAGTCGCTGGCGGAGATGTTGTTTTTCGCGAAGACGTAGTAACCCGGGACGAGGAAGCCGGACGTAGAATTCGGGTCGCCGTTACCAAAGGTCAGCTCTTTGCGTTTGGCGAGCATATCGTTGAGGTTGTTGATCGGGCTGTCTTTGTTAACGATCAGCACGCTCCAGTAGCCCGGGGAGCCGTCTGCTGCAACGGTCTGGGCAAAGACCTGGCCGTTGGCGCGATCTACCGCTTCCATGGCAGAGAGGTTGCCGTACCAGGCGATGTCGACTTTGTTGAAGCGCATTCCCTGGATAATGCCCGCGTAGTCCGGGGCGAAGAAGGCGTTCACTTTGATCCCCAGTTTGGTTTCCATATCTTTCAGGAACGGTTCCCACTGCGGCTTCAGGTTTTGCTGTGATTCCGTTGAAATGATGCCAAAGTTCAACGCTTTTTCCTGTTCCTCTGCCCAGGCCGGGCTTAACAGGGTGCTGATGCTGAACATGCTGGTGAAGGCCAGCGCGGCAACGGCTTTGTAGTTCATTTCCATTCCTCGTTATCGGGGCGTTAAGCAGCCTGCGCGCGTTCTTCGACGCGGTTTACGCTGCGGTAGAGATGATCAAAACGTTCGTTATCAAACTGATGGCTGGCGCCATCGAAGAACACGTGGCCCTGACGCAGGGCGACGATGCGCTCGCAGTAGCGCAGGGCGTAATCCACCTGATGCAGCGTCACCACCACGGTGATGCCGTCGTTCTGGTTGATGTCGCGCAGGGTTTCCATCACGATGCGGGCCGATTCCGGATCCAGCGAGGCGATAGGCTCATCGGCCAGAATGATTTTGGCTTTCTGCATCAGAGCGCGGGCGATGGCGACGCGCTGCTGCTGTCCGCCGGAGAGCGTTGAGACGCGCTGGTGGGCAAAATGCGCCATGCCGACGCGGGTCAGCGCCTGTAAGGCTTCTTGTTTCTGGGAAGGGGAGAACCAGCGCAGGCAGGTGCGCCAGAACGGGGTGCTGCCGAGCGCGCCAATCAGCACGTTCTCGAGCACCGTCAGGCGGTTCACCAGGTTGAACTGCTGAAAGATATAGCCCGTCTGCGCGCGGCTTTTGCGAATATCGCTTGCCAGACGCCCCGCATGTTGCACGGTGTTACCCAGCAGCTCGACGCGGCTTTCCGGCGTTTTGTCACAGGTAATGAGGCCGCTTAAGTGACGAAGAAGGGTGGATTTTCCTGAACCGGATGGCCCCAGCAGCGCCACCATTTCGCCCTGCTGGACGGTCAGATCAACGGCATGCAGCGCCTTGTTGTGATGGAAGGTTTTGCTCAGTTTCTCGACGCGAATGACAGTTTGCATGTGCTGGGCCTCACGATAAATGTGGCCTCATGCTGGCGCATCAATATGACATTCAGGTTAAGTGTTGGTTGCGGGAGTTTGAAGAGTTGAGGGGGATTTGATGACAATCACCGTAGGCCCGGTCAGCGCAGCGCCACCGGACGCTATTGCCGGATGCGCTGCGCTTATCCAGCCTACGATTTAACGACGTTAATCATCCACGGCACGCCGTATTTGTCGGTCACAGTGCCAAATCCGTGCGCCCAGAAGGTCTCCTGCCAGGCCATTTCAATATTGCCGCCATCGGCGAGGTTGTCGAACCAGCGCTTGCCTTCCGACACATCCTGGGTGTCGAGCACCAGTGTGAAACCCGCGTATTGCGCGCTGCTGCCAGGCGGTATCCCGTCGCTCATCATAATGTCGCTGCCCGCGATGCGGACGTTAGAGTGGGCGATGGCGGTATCCGGGAAGTTCATGCCGGACGGACAGCCTTCTTCGCTGTTTTCGTCTTTAGGCATTTCGCCGAAGGTGATTTTGTAGAGGAGTTCTGCGCCGACGGCCTGCTGATAGAAGGCGGTGGCCTCCGCACAGTTGCCAGCGAAAGAGATGTAGGGACTTAACGGCATAATCTTTACCTCACGTAAGAAAAGCCCGTTAAGTGTAGTTCCCGGACGCCCGGTAAGCGAAGCGTCACCGGGCGGGTCAATCAGTTCTTTTTCACGAACTCAGATTTCAGTTTCATCGGACCGAAGCCGTCAATTTTGCAATCGATATTATGATCGCCTTCAACAAGACGGATGTTTTTCACTTTGGTACCAATCTTCAGCATGGAAGAACTGCCTTTTACCTTCAGATCTTTCACAACGGTAACGCTGTCGCCGTCTGACAGCAGGTTGCCGTTCGCGTCTTTCACAATCAGCGTATCGCTGTCCTGCGCAGGCTCCGCATCGTTCCATTCATGGGCGCATTCCGGGCAAACGAACATGCCATTGTCTTCATAGGTGTATTCAGAATTGCATTTCGGGCAGTGTGGAAGTTGCATGTTGGTATCCTCAAAAGTGTTAACACGCTGGAAAACGCCAGCTAAATGACGGCAGTGTGCCGAAAAAGGCAGCGAGTATAACGCAAATCCCCACTTTTGTCGGTGATATTGTTTTAGAAAAATAGCGCAAAAATGCGTAAAAGATGACACGAACTGTCAGTGAATTAAGGGAAGCTTATGCCCTGCACAGCAGTGATCGTTATGATGATAAATATATCGAATATTTTATTACAGCAAATTGCTACGCTGTGCCATTTCGGATAAGGTGAAGGAACAAGCCGTTATTTATCTATCCTTTCTGATGCTATACATCTTTTGGTGTCAGGGAATACCTCTCTTTTTTGGTGGGTAAATAACGATGATATCTCCTGATGTTTCCTGAAAATGCGTTTTGTCTATTTACTTTTGGTCTTCTGACCAGAGGGATGTTTTACACGTATTAGAAGGGTGAGATTTAAATTCTCATTATCTTCAGTTACTTGTATTAAATGAACATGTTTTCCATACGTGATCATATAAGCCTGAACAGTATAATTAAAAAAACGTGGCTTAATAAAATTAATAAATTTGCGTTAAGGGAAGGCTTTTATCATGCACACACAGACCATATTTGAATTAAGCCAGGAAGCCGAACGTTTGTTACAGCTGGCTCTGAACAATCTTGATTCATTAAAATCAATGCCGATTGCAAAGCTGGATAGCACAGCCGCTGCCATGAGCGGCGTTAATAACAACGTTTTGCCATTACATTTTAGCGCGCGGGGTGTCGACGCTCAGCAGGCGTTGCTGAATAACGAATTACGCAAAATAACCCGCCTCGAAATGGTGCTGGCGATTGTGGGTACCATGAAAGCGGGAAAATCGACCACCATTAATGCGATTGTGGGCACGGAAGTGCTGCCGAACCGCAATCGTCCGATGACGGCGCTGCCCACGCTGATCCGCCATACGCCGGGCCAGAAGGAGCCGGTGCTGCATTTTTTGCACGTTGCGCCCATTGATACCCTGATTTCCCAGTTGCAGACGAAATTGTGCGATAAAGATCGCGGCAAGCTGGCGCGGCGTCTGGAAATCGACAAGGACATGAATACGCTGCTGGAGCGCATCGAAAGAGGTGAGGCGTTCGGAAAACATCACCTGGGCGCGGAGCCCATCTTTCATTGTCTGAAAAGCCTGAACGATCTGGTGCGGCTTTCTCAGGCGCTGGGCGTGGAGTTTCCTTTTTCTGAGTACGCCGCGATTGAACATATTCCGGTGATTGAGGTGGAATTTGTGCACCTCGCCGGTCTGGATGCGCACCTGGGGCAACTGACGCTGCTCGACACGCCGGGGCCGAACGAGGCCGGTCAGCCGCACCTGCAAAAAATGCTCAGCGAGCAGCTGGCGCGCGCCTCCGCCGTGCTGGCGGTGATGGACTATACCCAGCTTAAATCCATTTCCGACGCCGAGGTTCGTCAGGCAATTTCGGCGGCGGGGAAATCCGTGCCGCTTTACGCCCTGGTCAACAAATTCGATCAGAAAGATCGTAACAGCGACGATGAAGAGCAGATACGGGCGATGATTTCCGGCACGCTGATGAAAGGGAATATTTCTCCGGGACAAATTTATCCGGTCTCTTCCATGTGGGCCTACCTGGCAAACCGCGCCCGCTATGAGATGAACACCCATGGGCGGCTTCCCGATCATCAGGATCAGCGTTGGGTACAGGATTTTGCCGAGGCCGCGCTGGGCCGCCGCTGGCGTACGGCCGATCTCGACGATAGTGACCATATTCGCCATGCGGCGGATCTGCTGTGGGAGGATTCGCTGTTCGAACAGCCCATCCGCAAGCTGATTTACGCGGCTTACGCCAACGCCTCGCTGTTCGCCCTGCGGTCGGCATCGCATAAGCTGCTGAACTATGCGCAAAATGCCAGAGAATACCTGGATTTTCGCCATCAGGGACTGACGGTCGCCTTTGATGAGCTGGAGCGGAATATTAAGCGCCTGGAAGAGGACATGGCGATGCTGCGTCAGCGGCAGAGCGTAGTGAGCGATGAGGTCCAGCATGAAGTTGAAGAGGCGCTCAACGCAGCGGATGCATTTCTGCTTAGTCAGAAAGGTGAACTTCACCAGGCGCTGGACGACATGTTTAGCCGCCCGTTAATTCTTGATTTAGCCGGGCGCGAGCCATCCAGCATGCGTACAGACGACACGGATGAGCACCAGCAGCTGGTGCTTGACGATGAAGGGCAGGCACAGATTGTCCTGAGCAAGATCCGATCGTCATGCGAGCAGATTTTGCTGAATGCGCAGAGCAGAATTAGCCGGGAGCTGGCGTTACGCTTCGATCAGCTGGAGTCTACGCTCGCCCGATCGTTGAATGAGGCGATGCGCCCCATCGAGATGCAAATTAAGGAACAGCTCAGTCATGCCGGCTTTCGGGCGCGGATTAGCTTTCCGGCGTTTCAGGCAAACCAGCTTAACTTCAATACGCGCGGCTTATTTAATGATGCCATTGTGCAGGACACCCCTCCCGCCAGTCAGCCCGCAGGGGCGGGCAGCGTACGTAATACCGTCTCGCGCTGGCTCAATCATCCCGGCTGGGGCTGGGAAGCGTATGTGGAGACGCGCACCCGATATGTCATCGATATCGCTCAGCTTCATGGCAAATTTACGCAGCATACCGATCAGTTTTGCGATCAAATTCGTAAAGCTTTGGCCGCGCAGGTCGATGTCTCTGTTACGGCAGGTATGGCAACGTTCTTTGCAGAGTTTTCGTTGTGCCTGACCGGGTTACAGGAAAGCTTGCGTGATAGCCTTGCCGTGCGGCAGCAGAATGAGCATTCAACCCGGGCGCTTAGCCAGTTGTTGAAGCAAAGTATGACCACAGCGGCGTGGATTCAGGAAGATACCCGACTGTTACGCGATGATATTCAAACCTTATTCGCGGCAGAGCAACCATGACAACACAGCTACTGGACGGTCCCGGGCGGACGCTGGAGTGTATTCATCCAAAATTTATGGTCGATTTGGTCCAGGGGGCGGATGCTGCTCGTCACACCCTCCTGGGGCCACAGCAACTGCAATTTCGTGAGCGTTTGACGCAGGAGATCGTTACGCAGACCCGGTTGCGGCCATGGGCAATGGCGGGAATGCTCAACGAAAATGCAGCACTGCGGCTGGGTCTGGCGGAGAAACTGGCCGGTATGCTCGACCCCGGACACCTGGCGCTGACCCGCATGTCCGACAAGCTGGTAGCCCTGCGCCAGCAGGTTAATCCACGCCTCCCTCAACCTTCCGGATTGTTGCAACAGTACGAGGCGCTCTCCGCACATTTCAACCAGCGTGCCGCTTATAAAGAGAAAGCGCTCGCGCAGCGCGGCCTTACGGTTCAGGCGGGTGAGCACAGCGAGCAAATTTTTACCCGCTGGCGAGCCGGGCAGTATGACGGCTGGTCGCTGGCTGGCCGCTGCTTTATCGTGCTGGAAGAGTTGCGCTGGGGCGCGTTTGGCGATGCCTGTCGTCTGGCGAATAGTGATGTGGCGGCCATGCTGAAAGATAACCTGCGCAGCATGGCCGCAAACTATCTGGCACAGGGGATTAATGCTTCTCCCACCACCCGGCATTTTTACCATCAGTGGCTGACGACGCCCGCTTCTCCTGGTCTGATGGATTATAAAGATATGCTTGGCTGGCTGGGGGACTGGTGTCAGGCGGATAAACATCCGGTGAGCTGGTCAGTGACGCAGAGCTGGCAAACGGTCGCGCTGGGTATGCCGAGACTCTGTTCGGCAAAACGGCTGGTGGATGGCATGGTGGAAGAGATATTTAGTGCGTGATTGCCCCCTCTTTTTAAGGAGGGGGCGAACGACTTAGTGGTGCATTTCTACCGCTTTCGGCTCTGCCTGGGTCTCCGGAACCTGTCCAAAACGTCTGGCGTATAGCGCCGTGATGATCGGGACCAGAATCGCCGTCACAATCACGCTGGCGGCAACCAGGGCCGTGGCGGAAGCCGCCACCGGTTCAAAGGCCGGGTTAATCTGGGCGATAATCACCGGGTTAGCTACCGCAGCGCCTGCGGCCGACGAGGCGGCCACACCTGCGGTTCCGTTACCGCCCCCGATGACGCGGTCTGCAATAATTAGCGGAATACCCGTGATGACGATGACGGCAACACCCAGCACAATACCCAGCAGGCCGGTTTCCAGAATCACGTTCAGATTGATGGTATTGCCCAACGCGAAGCCGAAGAACGGGATCAGTACCGGGGTGGCTTTGCTGAAGAAATCGCGCAGATCGTGATCGAGGTTGCCTAGCGCAAAACCAATCAGGAACGGCAGGATCGCCCCGACAAAATGGTGGGGTTCAAAGGAGGCAAGGCCGGCAGAACCCAGAATCAGCATGGTCATCAGCGGACCCGACTCCAGGGACATCAGCACGAACGCGCCTGATTCTTCTTTGGTGCCATATTGATTCATCAGGCTGGCATAGAGACCGCCGTTGGTCATATCCATTGCTGAAACAATGGCCAGAACGGATAATCCGGCGAAGAATCCGGTCTGTATGCCATTCTCCGGAATGAACATCGCGCAGATCATGGCAACGACCCAGGCGACCGCAATTTTAGTAATGACCAGCGTCCCTGATTTACGTAATACCGTACCAGTTGCACGTAAATTAATAGATGCGCCGATGCAAAAGAACCAGACTGCCAGAATCGGTACCGTTCCGGTGATCATACCTTTTGTAAAACCGCCAAAATAAGCACCGGTATTCGGGGCCAGCGTATTTAATATCGCGCCAAGTACCAGCGGGACCAGCATCATCCCGCCCGGGATGCGTTCTATTGTTGCTTTAATCTTCATCATTAACCCTCACATCTCGCCCGCGTGGCTGGCGGAAATCTCAAAAAATAGATCAACAAATTCAAATGATTGCCTTTTTTGAAGACCAATCGATTCGTTACTTATGCTGTAAAGCGAAATTCAGGTGCTTAGCATTCCTTCATTTGAAAGCCGCTGGGATATTGTGTTCGGGTTTATCATGCGATCTTTGGAATTGCGATTCAATGAAAATAAAACACTGTTTTAGTTATCTGCGTCACATATTGAATGTAAACAGGAATGCCCGCTGTTAATAATTAAATTTTGTGTAAATTCGATGTGAAGAAATGTGATTGTTTTTTGTTTTAAGAGGAATAATAACGGGTGTTAAGATGTGCTTGATAAAGGGGGTGAGAATGACCTTATTTATCGTGAATTGACAAAACCTGAAGCCAACTTACGAACCGGAAAAATATATGTGAAGTTGATCACATATATAAACGCTGGTAGGGTAAAAAGGTCTTTAACTGCCCAGACAGGCGTCAACAGGTTCGGTTGTATTGAGGTAAAACGTCAATGTAAGTAAACCTGCTACGCTTGAATAAGGAGATTCGCATGGAGCGGATCTCTGGTTCACAGCTTGCAAATGCGCTGTGAAACGGACGGGGCTGAGTCTACGAGGAAAGCTATGCTTAGAAGGAAAAAAGTAAAACCCATCACGCTGCGCGATGTCACCATTATTGATGACGCGAAACTGCGCAAAGCGATTACGGCGGCCTCGCTCGGTAATGCGATGGAGTGGTTCGATTTTGGTGTCTACGGCTTTGTTGCCTATGCGCTTGGTAAAGTGTTCTTCCCCGGTGCCGATCCCAGCTTGCAGATGATTGCCGCGCTGGGTACGTTCTCTGTTCCCTTCCTTATTCGCCCTCTCGGTGGCCTGTTCTTCGGCATGCTGGGTGATAAATATGGTCGCCAGAAGATCCTGGCTATTACTATTGTCATCATGTCGATAAGTACATTCTGTATCGGCCTTATTCCGTCCTATGCGACCATTGGTATATGGGCACCGATCCTGCTGTTGATCTGTAAGATGGCGCAGGGCTTCTCCGTTGGCGGCGAATATACCGGTGCATCGATTTTTGTCGCTGAGTATTCTCCGGATCGAAAACGCGGCTTTATGGGCAGCTGGCTCGACTTTGGTTCGATTGCCGGGTTTGTCATGGGCGCGGGAGTTGTGGTTCTGATTTCAACCGTAGTGGGTGAAGAGAACTTCCTCGACTGGGGCTGGCGTATTCCGTTCTTCCTGGCGCTGCCGCTTGGCATCATCGGTCTTTACCTGCGTCACGCCCTGGAAGAGACGCCTGCGTTCCAGCAGCACGTTGAAAAGCTGGAACAGGGCGACCGTGAAGGGTTGCAGGATGGCCCAAAAGTGTCGTTCAAGGAGATTGCGACCAAACACTGGCGCAGCCTGCTGACCTGTATCGGTCTGGTGATTTCCACCAACGTGACCTATTACATGCTGCTGACCTACATGCCGAGCTATCTGTCGCATAACCTGCACTACTCGGAAGACCACGGTGTGCTGATTATTATCGCCATCATGGTAGGCATGCTGTTCGTGCAGCCGATTATGGGTCTGCTGAGCGACCGCTTTGGCCGTAAGCCATTCATTATTCTCGGTAGCGTCGCGCTGTTCGCGCTGGCAATCCCGGCCTTTATTCTGATTAACAGCAATGTGCTGGGGCTGATTTTCGCCGGTCTGCTGATGCTGGCGGTGATCCTCAACTGCTTTATCGGGGTGATGGCTTCTACGCTACCGGCAATGTTCCCGACGCATATTCGCTACAGTGCGCTGGCGGCAGCCTTTAATATCTCCGTTCTGATTGCGGGCCTGACGCCGACGCTTGCTGCTTCACTGGTGGAGAGCACGCAGAACCTGATGATGCCTGCTTACTATCTGATGGTTATTGCGGTGATTGGCCTGATTACCGGTATTACTATGAAGGAGACGGCGAACCGTCCACTGAAAGGGGCAACGCCTGCGGCGTCCGATATTCAGGAAGCGAAGGAGATCCTGCGCGAGCACTACGATAACGTAGAGCAGAAGATTGAAGATATTGACGCAGAGATTGAAGAGCTTCAGAAAAAACGTTCTCGCCTGGTTGATCAGCATCCGCGAATTAACGAGTGATAAAAAACCCGCCGCTGGCGGGTTTTCTTTTATTAGCATCCTGCGGCGATATAGTCGCCGCTGGCGCTGACGGGGATCACCGTCAGGAAGAGGATAGTTGCGAACAGTATCAGAACAACTCCTCCGGCTATTTTGACCATCGGCATTACCCAGTTCAGGGAAGTGCCGCCACTAAACCAGGCTACTGTGCGTTCACGCGCGTAACGTACTGCCAGCGACAGCCCCATAATCGACAGCGCCGTGCCCAGCGACATTGTCATCACAGCAGCAATTCCCCAGCTAATAATGCCGAGCGCATTCGAGAACATCAGGATCATAATTGCTCCGCTGCACGGGCGTGCGCCAATGGCCAGCACCACGCCCAGACGGGTTTTCCAGTCGCTTTTAGCCAGATCCACCCCTACGCCGTGATGGCCGCAGCCACAGTGTTCATTATGCTGATGATGCGGCTTGATGGCGCTAATCGCCATTTTGCGCGGACGCAGGCTGCTGAGCGCCTGATAAATGATAAACGCACCGAAGGCGGCAATCAGTAAGGCGCTGATTTTCTCGACGTACCAACGGCTGGTACTGATATCCCCTGCCGCGAGGTTCAATCCAACCGCCAGGATAAACACAAAGAGGATCGCGCTGACGCCCTGCATCAGGCTACCGATAAACGGTACGACGCGCGCCGCGAGCTGGCTCTCTTTATTGGTGCTGAGATACGTGGCGACGATAAATTTGCCGTGTCCTGGTCCAACGGCATGGAGTACACCATAAAGAAACGCACCGGTTAACAACCACAGCCCACCGCTGTACTGATGATTATTAAGTTGCAGCAAATACATCACCAGATAACGGTGCAGGGTGATCTGAGCGGCGAGGCACCACTGAATAAAAGCATTCCAGTGCGTATGCAGTGCGAAACCTGCCATAAGTAACACCAGCACGGCGAGCCCGGCGGTTGGGATACGCCAGTCACGTTGAAGTCGTTGTGTCGTCATCAGGTTGGTCTGCGAGAGGAATATTTGCCGCTAGTATAGTGTTCAATTAGCGGGATCGCACCGGGATCGTCAATGGATTGTGGATAACTCTGTGCGTAAAAGGGTATAAGGCGGGGTTTTGCTGGGGAATACAGCAGTCAGTCATTTTTTTGCAACTTTTCTGTTGCGGTCGCTCGGGAACTCCCTATAATGCGGCTCCATCGACACGGCGGATG
>NZ_JADDTS010000049.1:0-23519 GCF_015159675.1 Enterobacter cloacae complex sp. S2 | reverse complement strand
CCAGAGGGGAGAGGGTGAAAGGCCGCACGGAGCAGTCCCCTCTCCCCTCTGGGGAGAGGGTTAGGGTGAGGGGCGTGTGTCGCGCATCAGGCCCGGCGCCTGCCACATCGAGGTTGTCAGCCCGCTGTCCACCAGCCCGAGCTGGTCCGCGTATACCGCCTGCCATTTCTGCATCATGCCGTCGTACAGCTCGCGGTGCGCCGGGTTTGGCGTGAACTCGCGGCTCCACTTCACCAGCCGCTCGCCCGTCGAGGCCATATCCGCGAACAGCCCCGCGCCAGCTCCTGCGGCAATGGCGCAGCCGAGCGCCGTTGCCTCTTTGACTTCTGGCACGCGCACCGGCAGGCCGGTGACGTCGCTTAAAATCTGGCTCCACAGGGCGCCCTTTGCACCGCCGCCGGCAAACACCAGGCTCTCAAACGTCACGCCGGAGAAGCGCGAAATCTGCGCCAGGTTGCAGGCCGAGACGATCGCCGCGTTCTCCTCCAGCGCGCGGAACAGCGTCGCTTTGTTGCACTTTTCCGGGTCAATGGAGAGGTTAATAAACGACGGCGCGGCGTGGTACCACTGTTTGAAATGCATCGCGTCGGAGAAGATCGGCATCACCCCGTGGGAGCCCGGCGGGACGCGGCTCGCCATCTCTTCGAGCAGGGAGTAGGGGTCCATTCCCATGCGTTCGGCAATCAGCTTCTCTTCGGCGCAGAAGGCGTCGCGGAACCAGCGCATGGTCAGCCCGGTAAAGAAGCTGATCGACTCTGCCTGCGCCATGCCGGGGATAACGTGCGGGTTTACGCGGATGTTCATCTCAGGGTCGGTGCGCACCTGCGGCAGGTTCACCACCTGTTGCCAGAAGGTGCCGCCCAGCACCGCCGTTTGTCCGGCGCGCACCACGCCCAGCCCCAGACAGCCCAGCTGCACGTCGCCGCCGCCCATCACCACCGGGGTGCCCTCGCGCAGGCCGCTCTGTTGTGCGGCTGCTTTGGTGATGGCCCCCAGCACGGTGCCGGTCTCTTTTACCGGGGAGAGGATATCGGCGCGCAGCCCGGCCATGTCGAGCAGCGCCGGACGCCAGTCGCGGGAGAAGAGATCCAGCATGCCCGTCGTGCCCGCATTGGACGGGTCCACCGCCAGCTCGCCGGAGAGCTTCGCCGCCAGCCAGTCGCTGATCATAGTAATGGTGGCGGCTTTACGATAAATATCCGGACGATGGTGCGCCAGCCACAGCAGGCGCGGCATGGCGCTGAGGGCAAGCGTCTGGCCGGAAACGTCATACACTTCGGATTCAAACCGGTAATCGTGGATCTCTTTGAGTTCAGCTACCTCGCGGCTGGCGCGGGCGTCGACGTTGGCGCAGGCCCAGATAGCCTCGCCGTTGCGGTCGTACAGCACAATCCCTTCGCGCATCGAACAGCAGGCGACGGACTGAATATCCGCCGCGCTCAGGCGCGCGCGCTCCAGCGCCTGATGAATACACCGGCAGGCCAGCTGCCAGTTGGTGTCGAGGTCGAACTCCATCGAGCCCGGCACGTTCTCGACGCTCAGGTGTTTCCACTCGGCCTGGCCAACGGCAATCTGGTTGCCCTGCAAATCGAAAATAACGGCGCGAACGCTGCCTGTCCCTGCATCTAACGCTAAAAGGTAACTCATGAGCATGCCTCATTGTTAGCGCAGGGAGGGCTCTTAAATGGCCAGAGCCAGCACCGCGCGGGCTGTCGTCTCTTCCGTCACCAGGCCATTAATACGGCGGCCCTTCAGTGCGGCATAAATCGCATCGGCTTTCTCTTCCCCCCCGGCCACGCCTACGATGGTGGGCAGCTGTGCCAGTTCATCGAGCGTGACGCCCAGTAGTTCTTTGTGGATCTCCAGCTCCTCGACGCATTCCCCTTCGGCATTGAGGAAATAGCCAAGGATATCGCCGACCGCGCCCTTGCGGGCGTACATCAACTGTTCACCTTCGCTGATATAGCCGGAGCGCAGTATCGTCGCGTCACGGCGCTGGTTCACCGAGCCAATGCCGACCACCGCCACGTCAGCGGCGGTGGCGGCGAGGATCACGTCCCGCACGCTGGTTTCGCGCTTTAAGATCCCGGCGACTTCAGCGGATGACACGCGAAGCGGGGCAGGGATCATGCTGACGCTACAGGCCGCATCCAGCTGGCCGATACCGGTCATATACGGCCCCACGCCGCCGGAGAGCGTCACCAGGCGGATCTGCTGTGAGCTGATAAAGCCGCTCAGGTGTTGCAGGCTGCTCATGGTGGTTTCACCGAAGCCCACCGCTAACAGCTGGCCGGGCTCCAGCACGCCCATCAGCGACTGGGCCGCGCCAATGCCTAACCGCACGTTCATCGGCGGCGTATTCAGGGCGGGCATCACGCGCACCAGCTTCAGGCCAAATCGTTGTTGCAACTCGGTTTCCAGCGCCAGGCAGCCCTCGTAGCGGGAGTTTATCTGCACGCGGATCACCCCGGACTGACGGCCTTTCTCCAGCAGGCGGGAGATCTTCAGGCGCGGCAGCCCGAGCCGCTCGCCGATGTCGTTCTGGGTCAGCCCGTCGTGGTAGTAGCACCAGGCCACGCGCGCCACCAGCTCCTCTTCCGCCAGTGCCAGCCCGGCAAACCGTCCTTCTTCCGCAGTGCGTTTATCGCTCATAGTTGAACTCTTATAAAAATTTAGATCATATGTTCGTGATGGTGCGGCGTGAAAATGTGAGCCACGCGACAAAACGGATCTTTTCGATCCTTTCCGGTTTATCTGAATCTCAATCGATAAAACTGTGATCCCTGCACGGTTGTAAATATAGTTCACCGTCTACGCTTTTGAACATTATTAAATCTAAAAATCATTTGTTCAATAGCGGAGCGATGATGACACCACTTCTCGAGGCACGTGACATCTGCAAACAGTTCTCTGGCGTGCCTGTGTTAAAAGGCATTGATTTCACGCTGCTTGCTGGGCAGGTGCATGCGCTGATGGGCGGTAACGGCGCGGGAAAATCGACGTTGATGAAAATCATCGCCGGGGTTGAAACGCCGGATCGCGGTGAGCTTTCGGTTGCGGGCGAGTCTTTTGCACGGCTTACCCCGTCGCAGGCGCACCGGTTAGGCATTTATCTGGTGCCACAGGAGCCGCTGCTTTTCCCCAACCTGACGGTGCGGGAAAACATCCTGTTTCGTCTGCCGCGCGAACGAGATCGGGAAAAGCGGCTGGCGGAGAAACTCCAGCAGCTGCAATGTCAGCTTAATCTTGATGCCGCTGCCAGCACTCTGGAAGTCGCGGATCAGCAGATGGTGGAGATCCTGCGCGGGCTGATGCGCAACGCCAGAATTCTGATCCTCGACGAACCCACGGCATCGCTCACGCCGGGCGAGACCGAACGCCTGTTTCGCCAGATCCGCGCGCTGCAGGATCTCGGCGTTGGCATTGTTTTTATCTCGCACAAGCTGCCGGAAATTCGCATGCTTTCGAGCCACGTCTCGGTGATGCGCGACGGCGCGGTGGTGCTGAGCGGCGAAACCGCGCACTTTGACGATAACGCCCTGATCGCCGCCATGACGCCGGTCAGCCGGGAAAAGTCGCTAAGCGATACGCAAAAGCTGTGGCTGGCGCTGCCGGGCAACCGCCGAACCCAGGCGCAGGATTTCCCGGTGCTGCGGGTGGAGGATCTCACCGGGGAAGGGTTTATCGATCTCAGCCTTGAGATTTATGCCGGGGAGATTGTCGGTCTGGCCGGGCTGGTGGGGTCCGGGCGTACCGAGTTTGCCGAAACGCTTTACGGCCTGCGTCCGGTACGCGGCGGGCGGGTGTGGCTGGAGAACCAGGAGATCACCGCCGATCCGGTCAGTTCCCGTCTGAAAAAAGGGCTGGTTTATCTGCCGGAAGACAGGCAGGTGTCCGGCCTGTTTCTCGACGCGCCTGTCCGCTGGAACACGGTGGCGCTGAACGAGCCGTCGCTCTGGCAGCAGCGAAAGCGGGAGTCTGCGGTAGTGGAGCGTTACCACCGGGCGCTGGGGATCAAGCTCAACCATGCGGATCAAACCGTGCGCACGCTCTCCGGTGGTAATCAGCAGAAGGTGCTGCTGGCGCGCTGTCTTGAGGCCAATCCGCTGCTGCTGATCGTCGATGAACCGACGCGCGGCGTGGACGTATCGGCGCGCGCCGATATCTACCAGCTGCTGAAAAGCGTGGCGGCGCAAAACGTGGCAGTGCTGATGATCTCAAGCGATCTTGATGAATTCCCCGGCCTCGCGGATCGGGTGCTGGTAATGCATCAGGGCGTGCTCAGCGGCGAGCTGCCGCGCCACGCCGTCAGTCTCGACCGGATGATGGCGCTGGCGTTTGGAGGGCAATCATGAAGATCTTACTGAAAAACCGCGAGCTGAGCGCGTTTCTCGCCATTCTGGCCCTGTTCGCCGTGCTGGTGGCGCTGAACCCGTCCTACCTGAGCTTACAGACGCTGGGGATGATCTTCGCCAGCTCGCAGATCCTGATCCTGCTGGCCATCGGCGCGGCGCTGGTGATGCTGACCCGTAATATCGACGTCTCCGTCGGCTCCACCGTCGGGCTGTCCGCCATTGCCGTCGGCGTGGCGCTCAACTGCGGCTACAGTCTGCCCGTTTCCATTCTCTTCGCGCTGACGATTGGCGCGCTGGCGGGGGCGTTCAACGGTTTTCTGGTGGTGGGGCTGCGCATTCCAGCGATTGTCGCCACCCTCGGCACGCTGGGGCTGTATCGCGGAGCGATGCTGCTCTGGACCGGCGGAAAGTGGATTGAAGGGCTGCCGCCGGGGCTGAAATCCCTCTCTGAGCCAGCCGCCATCGGCATTTCGCCGCTCGGCATGCTGGTATTGATCGTCGCGGCCGCGGGCGCGTGGACGCTGTCGCGTACCGCGTTCGGGCGTGATTTTTACGCGGTGGGGGATAACCTCGCCGCCGCGCGCCAACTGGGCGTGGCGGTGAACCGTACCCGCATGATCGCCTTTACCCTGAACGGCATGCTGGCGGCATGCGCCGGGATCGTCTTTGCCGCGCAGATTGGCTTTGTACCCAACCAGACCGGCAGCGGGCTGGAGATGAAGGCCATCGCCGCCTGCGTGCTCGGCGGCATTTCGCTGCTGGGCGGCACGGGCACGCTGGTTGGCGCGCTGCTCGGGGCCTTCTTCCTGACCCAAATCGACACCGTGCTGGTGCTGTTCAGGCTCCCGGCGTGGTGGAATGACTTTATCGCCGGGCTGGTGCTGCTGGGCGTGCTGGTGCTCGACGGGCGCCTGCGCCAGGCGCTGGCGCGTCATCAGCGGGCGCTGAAGTACGGTCGCTTCCAGCCGGGTAACAAAGGGGGAAAGCATGTCACCCCGTTTCCCAAACGCAAAAAAGAGGTGGCGTAAATGAGGCTTAACTGGGAAAGCGCGCTGCTGATTTTACTGGTGCTCGAGATCCTGCTCTTTGGCGCCATCAACCCGCGCATGCTCGACGTCAACATGCTGCTGTTCAGCACCAGCGACTTTATCTGCATCGGCATCGTGGCGCTGCCGCTCACGCTTGTGATCATCAGCGGCGGGATCGACATCTCCCTCGGCTCGACCATCGGCCTGTGCGCCATCGCGCTGGGCGTGATGATGCAGGCGGGGTGGCCGATGGCGGTCGCTGTTCCGCTGACGCTGCTGCTCGGCCTGCTGTGCGGATTATTTAATGCCGCGCTTATTCACTACACCGGCATTAGCCCGCTGGTTATCACCCTCGGCACGCTCTACCTCTACGGCGGCGGCGCGCTGCTGCTCTCCGGCATGGCGGGGGCGACGGGCTATGAGGGCATCGGCGGCTTCCCGGACAGCTTCACGGCGTTCGCTAACCTCACGGTGCTGGGTCTGCCGATCCCGCTGGTGCTGTTCGCGGTGATTACCGCCTTCTTCTGGCTGATTACCCACCGGGGGCGCTTTGGCCGACATCTGTTTTTAATCGGTCAGAACCCGCGCGCGGCGCGCTATGCGGCGCTGTCGGTGAACAGCATGCCCTACGCGCTGTACGGTCTGGTGGGCGTGGCCTCGGCGATTGCCGCGCTGGTGATGGTCTCCTATTTCGGCTCCGCGCGTTCGGATCTGGGGCGCGATTTACTGATGCCTGCGCTCACCGCCGCCGTGCTCGGCGGAGCGAATATCTACGGCGGCTCAGGTTCGGTTGTCGGTACGGCGCTGGCGGCGCTGCTGGTGGGGTACCTGCAACAGGGTTTACAGATGGTTGGCATCCCCAACCAGGTGTCGAGCGCGCTGTCAGGGGCGCTGCTGGTTGTGGTGGTGATGGGGCGTTCGCTGAGTCTGCACCGTGAATGGGTGCGTTCTCTCTTCAGAAAACTATCCGGAGCGTAAGATGAAAACAAAACTGCTCGTCCTGGCAATGGCCCTCAGCTTCGCTTCGGCGCAGGCGGCGGACCGCATTGCCTTTATCCCAAAACTGGTGGGTGTGGGATTCTTCACCAGCGGCGGCAACGGCGCGAAAGAGGCGGGGAAAGATCTTGGCGTGGACGTGACTTACGACGGCCCGACCGAGCCGAGCGTCTCCGGCCAGGTGCAGTTGATCAATAACTTCGTCAACCAGGGCTATAACGCCATCATCGTCTCTGCCGTGTCGCCGGACGGTCTCTGCCCGGCGCTGAAGCGCGCGATGCAGCGCGGCGTGAAGGTCCTGACCTGGGATTCCGACACCAAACCGGAGTGCCGCAGCATTTACATCAACCAGGGCACGCCGGAACAGCTGGGCGGCCTGCTGGTGGAGATGGCAGGCAAGCAGGTCACCAAACCGAACGCGAAAGTGGCGTTCTTCTACTCCAGCCCCACCGTCACCGACCAGAACCAGTGGGTGAAAGAGGCGAAGGCCAAAATCGAGAAAGACCATCCCCAGTGGCAGGTCGTCACCACGCAGTTTGGCTATAACGACGCCACTAAATCCCTGCAAACCGCCGAGGGGATCTTAAAAGCCTATCCGGATCTGGATGCGATCATCGCCCCGGACGCCAACGCCCTGCCGGCGGCGGCACAGGCGGCGGAAAACCTGAAGCGGGAAGGGGTGGCGATTGTCGGCTTCAGCACGCCAAACGTGATGCGTCCGTACGTTGAGCGCGGCACGGTGAAAGCCTTCGGCCTGTGGGACGTGGTGCAGCAGGGCAAAATTGCAGTCAATGTCGCCGATCGTTTACTGAAAAAAGGCGATCTTAACCCTGGCGACAGCGTGGAGGTGAAAGATATCGGGACGCTGAAGGTCGAGCCGAACAGTGTGCAGGGCTACCAGTATGAGGCGAAGGGCAACGGCATCGTGCTGCTGCCGGAGCGGGTGGTGTTCACCAAAGAGAACATCAGCAAATACGATTTCTGACGGGGGAGCAAATGGCTGATTTAGACGACATCAAAGACGGCAAGGATTTTGGCATCGGTACGCCGCAGCAGAATGTGCCGTACACCCTGAAGGGCTGCGGTTCGCTCGACTGGGGCATGCAGTCCCGGCTTTCGCGCATCTTCAATCCGCAGAGCAACCGCACGGTGATGCTGGCCTTTGACCACGGTTACTTTCAGGGACCGACCACCGGCCTTGAGCGTATCGATTTCTCCATCGCGCCGCTGTTTGGCGAAACCGACGTGCTGATGTGTACCCGCGGCATCCTCAGGAGCCAGGTACCTGCCGCGACGAACAAACCGGTGGTGCTGCGCGCCTCCGGCGGTAACTCGATTCTGGGCGAGCTGTCTAACGAGTGCGTGGCGGTTGCGATGGAAGACGCGCTGCGCCTGAACGTCTGCGCGGTGGCGGCGCAGGTCTATATCGGAAGCCCGTTTGAACATCAGTCAATCAACAACATCATCAAGCTGGTGGATGCGGGGGCGCGTTACGGCATGCCGACGCTGGCGGTGACGGGCGTGGGTAAAGAGATGGCGCGCGACGCGCGCTATTTCTCGCTCGCCAGCCGCATCGCTGCCGAAATGGGGGCCCAGTTCGTCAAAACCTACTACGTGGACGAGGGCTTTGAAAAAGTGACCGCCAGCTGTCCGGTGCCGATTGTTATCGCGGGCGGCAAAAAGCTGCCGGAGCATGAGGCGCTTGAGATGTGCTGGCGGGCGATTGACCAGGGCGCGTCCGGCGTGGATATGGGGCGCAACATCTTCCAGTCCAGCGCGCCGCTCGCCATGCTGAAGGCGGTGAAGAAAGTGGTTCACGAGAACATGAGCGCCCGTGAGGCGTTCCAGTTCTGGCAGGAAGAGAAACAGGGAGAAGCAAAATGAACGTGACGCTGGTGGAAATCAACATCAAACCCGAGCGAGTGGATGAGTTTCTGGAGGTGTTTCGCGCCAACCACGAGGGGGCGATCCAGGAGCCGGGAAACCTGCGCTTTGACGTCTTGCAGGACCCGAGGGTGAAAACCCGGTTCTTTATCTATGAGGCCTATAAAGACGAAGAGGCGGTGTTGGCGCATAAGCAAACGCCACACTATCTGGCGTGCGTGGACAAGCTCGAAGAGTTGATGTCAGAGCCGCGCAAAAAACGCTGCTTTGTGGGGTTGTTGCCGGAGTAGCGTTTTGCCCGGTGGCGCTGCGCTTACCGGGCCTACGGGGGCGAGAGGGGGCGGTGTTTGCCCGGTGGCGCTACGCTTACCGGGCCTACGGGAGGATGGTGCGGTGTTTGCCCGGTGGCGCTAACGCTTACCGGGCCGACATCTGCAGTATGTTGTAGGCCGGGTAAGCGTAGCGCCACCCGGCGTTTTTTACGCCTCTTCCACGCTCACCCGCAGCGCCGCCAGCGCCTTACGCGCCGCCTTCAGCACCTGCTCACACTGCTCAATGGTGAGCGTCAACGGTGGCTCAATGCGGATGGTTTTCGAGTTGTTGAGCGTTCCCGCCACCAGTACCCGCTGGCGGAACATCTCGCTTGCGAAGCTATAACCGGTTTCGTTATCAACGAACTCAATCGCCATCAGCATCCCTTTCCCGCGTGCATCCTGTACCAAATCCGGGTATTCCCGGCCCAGCTGACGGAAGCCGTCCAGCAGCATGTCGCCTTTCTGCTCCGCCTGCGCAGGCAGGTTTTGCTCCAGCAGCACGTTGATGGTGGCCAGCGCTGCCGCACAGGCCAGCGGGTTACCGCCAAAGGTGGTGGTATGTAAGAACGGGTTGTCGAATAGCACCGAGAAGACCTCCTCAGTGGCGACCGTTGCGCCAATCGGCATCACGCCGCCGCCGAGCGCTTTCGCCAGGCATAAAATGTCTGGCTGAACGTTCTCATGCTCGCAGGCGAACATCCTGCCGGTACGCCCCATCCCGGTCTGCACTTCGTCGAAGATCAGCAGCGCGCCAAACTCATCGCACAGCTGACGCACGGCGGGCAGATAGCCCTGCGGCGGGAGGATCACCCCGCCTTCGCCCTGAATCGGCTCCAGGATCACCGCCGCCACGTCGTCGCCGGTTTTACGGCATTCACTCAGCATGGTGCGCATGGCGTTGATGTCGCCGAACGGTACGTGGCGGAAGCCCGGCAGCAGCGGCATAAACGGTTTGCGGAAGGTGGATTTGGCGGTCGCCGACAGTGCGCCCAGGGATTTCCCGTGGAACGCGCCGCTGGTGGCGATAAAGGTGAATTTCCCGCGCGGCGACTGGTACGCTTTGGCGAGTTTAATCGCCGCTTCGACCGATTCGGTGCCGCTGTTGCTGAAGAAGCTGTATTTCAGCTTACCGGGCGTTAAGGCTGCCAGCGTTTTCGCGAGCATGGCGCGAAGCGGATCGAGCAGTTCCTGGCTATGGAGAGGTTGTTTCGCAAGTTGATTCTGTACGGCGGAAACCACAACTGGATTACGGTGCCCCACGTTGAAAATACCAAAACCACCCAGGCAATCGATAAACTCCTGTCCCTGGGTGTCGACAAGCGTATTCAGACTCCCCGCTTGCCACTCTACGGCTCCGTAATCCCCGCCGGCGGTAACAGATTTGCGATACTCCAGAAAACCAGGATTCACATGCTCTTTAAAGTAATCAATGACCTCACGGTTAAGTTGTTTCATCTCCTCATGATCAAGCGTTCGCTTTTCAATGAGATTCAGTGCGTGCGCGGTACAGGCAAGAGCCGAGGCGCTGGAAGGTAACCTGTTCAAAATATGCTCCCGGGGATCGCGTATCACATGATACTGAGTTAAGTATTGCAGGGATTACGCCACCTCAGATGCCTTAACAAAAATCGGGATAAACGCCAGGTGAAATCAAAGTTGCACAATATTTAATCATGCCTTCGCGCGCCGCACGGGATAAGGGATAACGAGCCGGGGATGGGGTTTCGTCAATTGCACTGCTCCAGGGCAGGAAATGCGCCTTAAGTGTGCGCCGGGGGATCATGCTTTGTAGGTAGTTTCGTGTCGAAAGTATTTTAAATCAATTAATTAGAAAAGCGCACGAAAAGTGCGGTTTAACCGAGATTTGCGATCTCAATCATATTTAACAACTAAAGATAAATTTTTTATCGCCGAAAAAACATAAGCCACAAAATTAACATTCAAATAACCTGCAAGGGATGCTCACTATGTCCTCTCCTGACTATGTCACCCAGAATGAATATCCGCTGGACGATGACACCACGCTTATGTCGACCACCGACCTCCACAGCTACATGACCCACACTAACGACACCTTTGTGCAAGTGAGTGGCTTTACGCTTCAGGAGTTGCTCGGGCAGCCGCACAACATTGTGCGCCACCCGGATATGCCGAAAGCAGCTTTTGCCGACATGTGGTACACGCTGCAAAAGGGCGAGCCCTGGAGCGGGATTGTCAAAAACCGACGTAAAAATGGCGATCACTATTGGGTACGCGCCAATGCGGTACCAATGGTGCGTAACGGCCAGATGACGGGCTATATGTCCATTCGTACCCGCGCCACCGAGGACGAGATCGCCGCGGTGGAGCCGCTTTATAAGGCGCTCAATGAAGGACGTAGCAAAAAACGCATTCATAAAGGGCTGGTGGTGCGCAAAGGCTGGCTCGGCAAATTACCGGCGATGCCGCTGCGCTGGCGCGTGCGTAGCGTAATGGCGGTACTTTTTGCGGTGATGGCCGCAACGCTGGTTGCCAGTGCTGCAGGCTGGGCTTCGCTGGTGGCGGCAGCCGTGGTGATGCTGCTTGGCACCCTGGTGTTTGAGCAACAGATTGTCCGCCCGGTGGAAAACGTCGCAAGGCAGGCGCTCAGGGTCGCTACCGGCGAGCGTAACAGCGTGCAGCATCTTAACCGCAGCGATGAACTGGGGCTGATGCTGCGGGCCGTCGGACAACTGGGGCTGATGTGCCGCTGGCTTATCAACGACGTCTCCAGCCAGGTGGTGAGCGTGCGCGACGGCAGCGACAGGCTGGCGCAGGGTAATGAAGATCTCAACGACCGCACGCGCCAGACCGTGGCTAACGTGCAGCAGACCGTGGCAACAATGAACCAGATGGCGGCGTCGGTGCAGAGTAACTCTGAGACCGCAGCCGAAGTCGACAAGCTGTCGATGGCTGCCAGCAGCGCGGCCACGCAGGGCGGCACCGTGATGCAGACCGTGGTGAAAACCATGGATGACATTGCCGACAGTACCCAGCGCATTGGCTCTATTACCTCGCTTATCAATGACATCGCCTTCCAGACCAATATTCTGGCGCTGAACGCCGCGGTTGAGGCGGCACGCGCGGGCGAACAGGGGAAAGGCTTTGCGGTGGTGGCGGGCGAAGTGCGTCATCTTGCCAGCCGCAGCGCGAACGCGGCTAACGATATTCGCAAGCTGATCGACGCCAGCGCCAGCAAAGTGCAGTCGGGCGCCGATCAGGTCCACGCCGCGGGACGTACCATGGATGATATTGTCGAGCAGGTGAAAAACGTCACGCAGCTTATCGCGCAGATCAGCCACTCCACCTCCGAGCAGGCGACTGGCCTGACAGAGCTGACCCGTGCCGTGGCAGAACTGGACAGCATTACGCAGAAAAATGCTGACCTGGTCGAAGAGAGCGCGCAGATTTCCGCGATGGTTAAGCACCGGGCCGGACGTCTTGAAGATGCGGTTACCGTGCTGCATTAAGAAATGCATGCTTCGATAAAGCCGTTTATTCCTCCGGGGTAAACGGCTTTTTTGTTTTTCAGAATAAGTTATGTTGTTAATGAAATATTAAGTAACTAAAAAAAAGTACCCGATTTTTAATTGCTACGCCCCGGATTTATTGAAAGTGAGAAATAAAAAAACGATCAAAGTCATAAAGTTAGCGCGTTGCCTACCGATAACAGCGATCGTCTGAGAAATAATCACATCGATGGGGTAAATATGTTCATACATGACGTAAAGATCGGCACGAAATTATTTCTGGCGTTTGGATTATTTATTGTCCTGATGGTCGTCAGCGCAAGCTTGTCTCTGATGAGCCTGAATCGGGCAAACAATGGAATGCAAACCATTCTTACCAGCGACTATCCAACTACGGTAAAAGCGAACCAGTTAATCGACAACTTCCAGGAATTTATCAGCACGCAGCAGCTCATGCTGCTGGACGAACAGGGAATGTACACGACGCAATCAGAACAGCGTCTGAAGGCGATAAGCGAGCGCATCACCGCAATCCTGAGCGAGCTGGACAACGCTCTCAAGGATAAAAAATCCCAACAGGTGCTGGCGGACATCCACGGCGTACGCCAGCAATATCTTGACTCGCGCTACCGCATTTTGCAGGCCGTGCAGAATAACGACCGTGCAGGCGCGATAAACGAGATGATGACCAACACCCTGGACCTGCAACAGTCTTATAAAGCGAAAGTGCAGGCGCTGATTGCGATCCAGGATCATGAAATGCAGAGTGCGGGCGAGCAGGTGGAAGGCGATTTCCGCACTAATCGTCTGCTGCTGATCCTGATTACGCTTTTCAGCGTCGCGGCAGCCAGCCTGACTGGCTGGTTCATTGTGCGATCCATTACCCGCCCGCTGAACGACGCGGTGAATTTTGCGGAGGCCATCGCCGATGGCGATCTCACCGGCAGCATTACCTCGCACGGTAAAGATGAAACCGGACTGCTCCTCACCGCATTGATGGAGATGAAAACGCGCCTGCTGGAGATTGTGCAGCAGGTGCAAACCGGATCGGAAAACATCTCCAGCGCCGCCGCGCAGATTGTCGCAGGCAACCAGGATCTGGCTGCCCGCACGGAGGAGCAGGCCAGTTCCGTTGAGCAGACGGCCGCGTCGATGGAGCAGATTACCGCCACGGTGAAGAACACCGCGTCCCACACCGGAGAAGCGACGAACCTGTCTGCCGATGCGGCTGCCGTGGTCAAAAACAACGGCGAGATGATGAAGCAGGTCACCAGCAAAATGCGCCTGATTAACGAAACATCGAACAGGATGTCCGACATTATCGACCTGATCGACGCCATTGCCTTCCAGACCAACATTCTGGCGCTGAACGCGGCGGTCGAAGCGGCGCGCGCAGGTGAGCATGGTCGCGGCTTTGCGGTGGTGGCGGGTGAGGTACGCCAGCTCGCGCAGAAAAGTGCAACATCTGCGAGTGAGATCCGCCAGCTGATTGAAAGCTCCACAAGCCAGACGCAGGACGGCATGAACCTTGTGGAGAAAGCCAGCGGGCTTATCAACGGCATGGTCGGCAACGTGGAAGAGATGGACGTCATCCTGCGTGAAATTCGCCAGGCCAGCCATGAACAGACGGAAGGTATCTCGCAGATCAACAGCGCGATTGGCCTGATAGACGCCACCACCCAGCAGAACTCCGCGCTGGTGGAGGAGTCCGTTGCGGCGGCGGCATCCCTTAACGAACAGGCGATGCACCTGAAAGAGCTGGTCCGCGTGTTCCGCGTGAGCGACGGCGTGCTGGCTTAATCCAGCTGGGAGATCTCCAGTGCCGCGCGGTCAATCACGCCGATAATCTGTTTTAACTGCGCGTCGCTGAGTTCTCCCTGATTAACCTTCAGATCCAGAACCGCTTTGAAGTTATCCAGCGCCCTCTTCATCTGTGGGTTTTTGCGCAGCTGGAACCCGACGGAGCGCGCCTTGATACGCGTCTGGATCTGCTCCAGCTGTTCCCGATTGTCATCCAGCCATTGCTGCCCGGCGGCGTTAATCGCAATCCGCTTACGGCCGTTCTCTTCTTCGGTAATGGTGATCAGCGCCTGATCCTGCAAGTAATCCAGCGTCGGGTAGATCACGCCAGGGCTTGGCGTGTAATGTCCCTGCGTCAGGTTTTCGATCTCTTTAATCAGCTCATAACCATGGCTCGCGTTGCGGGTCAGGATATCCAGGATCACCAGCCGCAAATCACCATGGCCAAAAAATCGTGGCCGGCGTCCGCCGCCGTCGTGTTCGTGTCGCATGTTTTTTCCTCAATTTGATATATCTAAACTATATCTAAGATATATTCAGATGCAATCTAAAAGATCTTGATTTCTGAGTTAATAGCAATCATTATCATTAAAAATTCATTCCGATATATCGTATTCACCTGAGAAGGGCATCAACATGGCATCTACCCGTTACCCTCAACGTGTCCGCAATGACCTGCGTTTTCGTGAGCTGAACGTGATGCGCACTGAGCGAGTCAGCGCAGGATTTCAGCGCATTGTACTAGGCGGCGAGGCGCTGGAGGGCTTTAGCTCTCGCGGCTTTGACGACCATACCAAAGTCTTTTTCCCGGCACCGGGCACCCCTTTCGTGCCGCCTGTGGTGACCGATGAAGGCATCGACTGGGGCGACGGGGTGCGTCCGCAGGCGCGTGACTACACCCCGCTGTACGATGACGAAAAACACGAGCTGGCGCTCGATTTTTTCGTGCATGATGGCGGCATTGCCAGCAACTGGGCGGTAGAGGCGAAGGTGGGCGACAAGCTGACCATCGGCGGTCCGCGTGGTTCGCTGGTGGTGCCGGAAGATTACGCCTGGCAGTTGTACGTGTGCGACGAGTCGGGTATGCCCGCGCTGCGCCGCCGTTTAGAAAGCATCGCAAAACTGCCTGTTCCCCCGGCGATCCACGCCATCGTCACCGTGGGCGATGCGGCGTACCAGGACTATCTGGCGCACCTGAGCGGGTTCAACATCACCTGGGTTATCGGCCACAACGAGCAGGCGGTAGCCGACCATCTTGCAGCGCTGGCCGTGCCGGAAGAGGATTACTTTATCTGGCTGACCGGAGAGGGGAAGGTGGTGAAACGCCTGAGCCGTCAGTTTGAAACCGACGCAATTGACCCACAGCTGGTACGTGCCAGTGCGTACTGGCACGCCAAATAATCAGGCTGCGGGATCCAGCTGCGCTTCGCTCACCTGATGTTCGAGCGAGGCGCATACCTCTCTCAGCGCTTTCTCCTGCTGGGCAAAGTAGGCTTCCATATTGCTGAGCGACGAGACGAGCAGCCAGGACTCTTCCTTCTCCAGCTCTGCCAGCTCGTTCACCAGGATGTCGATTTGCTCACGCACCTGCGCCATTTTTTTGCGAATACGTTCCAGGTCGTTCAGCCTGTCGCTCGCCATCATCGGTTCAAACCCTTGTTGCAGACGGGCGACCAGCGAGCGAATGGCCTTCACGTCGCCGCGCTGTTTGGCCTGGTTGAGTTGCACCATCATCCTGTTGGCTTCCTCTTTTAAATCATCGGCAACCAGATCCGGGTGGCATAGCTTGCTCGCCTGACGCCAGAGCCGCTTCAGCTCGTTCCGATCCTCTTCAGAGAGATCCTTGCCTTTACGCAGGCGCACCTCGGCATCATGATGCTGTTCTCGATACTTTTTGTACTCTTCGTTGGCCTCATCGCGCGCCTGACGTGCTGGCTCTTCTTCACGCGTTAAACCGGTCTCCAGCTCCATCGCTTCGGCCAGTAGGTTGGCAATCAGATTACTTTGCTGCTGAAGATGCTTGCGCGCCTCTGCCGCCTGAACGGAATCCGCAGGCAGATCTCGCCAGCGCCGGGTGAGCGTTGTCAGAACCTCTACGGCCTGCGCCATATAGCCCTGGCTGCGGCGGTAATCCTCTTCCCGACGACGCGTCTCCGCCTGCTGACGACGCAGGTTAAGCTCCGCCAGCGTTTTACGCAGGGCGAGGATCTGCTGCATCAACGGCCCGAGGCGGGAGAAATAGAGATCGTTGAACTCATCAAGCTGCTGTACCCGGGCGTTACGGCGATCAATCAGATCGCGCAAGCGCTCTTCCAGAGCTTTCAGCTCCAGCTTGCTGGCCGCCAGCTGCGGGTCACGCCACGGGGTAACGGCGCGCTGGCTTTGCAGCCAGGCGGTGATAGCGCGAAGGGCTGCGGTGTAATTTTTCTGCTCAAGCGCCGCGACGATGGACAGGAGATTATCGTCAAAGGCTTCCTCTTTGAGACGTTTCAACTGGCTCCGGATGATGTCGTCATCTTCCAGCTCAATGGCATTTTTAATGATTTCTAGCCGTTTGATCGGTGTGCTCATGATGCCTTTCGCTCTGGCGCTTAAGTATTTGAGTTAAGGTTAGTTGTTGTAAAAGCTACTGGAAATAATACACACGGATGATGATCGGCGCGATGGGGGATTTCTTTAGTTTTTAGGGTTTGTGAAAGAGTGAGAGTTATTGAATCTTCCTTCTGGAACGGGGAGCACGGGGTTAAATGTGACCTTAGAGTTCACTTTTGAATGCGTGAGCCGAGAAACTCGAAAATTTGGGGTTCTGGAGGCATGCAGCGGCAGCGGTACGCCGCAATAACTGCCAGAGAATGCTTAACAGCATTAAGCATGATTAAAATACCCCAAATGTATAAGAAGTGCGGAGAGCTGGCACCAGGTGATCGCGCGGGATGTTGCCATTGAGGGGAGGCTACGTGCTGGCAAACCGAGGGGGCGAAAGAATTGGCACTAAAAACAATACAGGGCGGATTAACCGCCCTTTTTTTACGCTGTAACCCGCTCGTTCCACGCGTCCGAGTATTGGATGTTCCCATCGCAATACTTCCAGGTGATCCGCTCATAGCGGAGCTGTATTCCCTCATTATGATTGTGTATCTGTAACGCTGGCTCTTTACAGTTATGCATGACGGGGTTAATGCTGACTACCCGGACGTTTTCAAGCAGCATATTGAAATATTCAACCTCCTGGCCCGCATCGTTGATTTTATACCACTTGATCTCTGCGCTTTTCAGCGTTTGGCCGGTGGCTACCGCTTTGTAGAGATACGGGCTGGAGCTATCAAACTCTTTTTCAATTACGAGCGGCGCATGTAAGCGCGTGCCGGTGATCTTGCCTGTGTTGTTATCGGTCGGAACTAACAAGCCGTGACTAAAAGAGAGGATCTCTATACTACCTTCTCTATTTTGAACATCCACAGATCCCTTAATCGGGTTGCCGCCATCATCCTTAAGCCATAGATAAGCAGGAATAGCCATTTTTAAAACTCCATTTCCATTGAGGGTAAACCCTCATTAATGACTAAATACGGATCGCAGGTGATACAAATTGTGTTATAGGTTCGTGTTATTTAATTTCGTTACTTATTGATGTTGCAAATAAAATTAATAAATTGATCTTCAGCAATACGCGTTACCGTTATTGCTCTTATGTTGCCCTTTTTGCCTGGCAGAAAGGAAGAACGATGGCATGTATACCGATTTATCCACCCCGCGGGCTGGAGATATTGCGCGAACACATAAGGCTCGCGCGGGCGCGTCACGAAGTCCAGAATATGGCCGCCCCGCTTACGTATACGTGGTTTTATGAGCGAGTAAGAAACGGCGGGCCGTGGGATTACAAACAACAAAAACGGGCTTATGCTGACTTCGGGAATTTCCATTACGGCGCTGTGGGTTATGCAGCGTGCATCCCTGCAAAGATTTTGCTTATTGCTGCCGGCGCGGCGCAGTGGAAAGCCGGCACATCAAGACCCGAATGGGGTAATTTCACGGGGGCCCCGCCGTTTGGTGATGATCCGATTGACCAATTTTGGATAAAGCAAGGCATCGACTATGTTAAACAGCATCACTTTTAGGACGCTGCACTGGATCGCCACTATTCTTATGGCCCTGGCGGTCGCGGGGTACTGTTATTTCCAACATATACAGCGTTTAACTGTTAGTGATCGGCTATATCAAGTTCGCCAGCTCACGCCCCGGACCTGGTTATACATTACTGAGTATGACGGCTCGAACATGACCACCGGGGAAGTGTATCGTTATTTTTTAGCGAGTAAGATTGACGGTGATCCGCTGGTGGCTCTCGAAAAACAACATATCGCGCCCACGCTTACAGCGAATACCGCCCGCGCAAAAGTTGAAGGCATAGGCAACAATATCTCATTTACTGTTCACGGCACAGTGTACAGCTTTACAACGTCCGCATTTTTTTATGATGCTGAGGGAATAGCGGCCGTGCCGTCAATTGACTTAACGGCCCGCGGCGAGAGCTGGGACAAGGGGAAATTTAGTCGATAGATAAATATTTATTTAAAAATCCCTTGCGGTCGGGTCAATGACCCGATGAGCAGCGTGTAAGTTTTCACGGCGTACCCGTGCGATATTGGGAAACAGCAGCATCCACCGGGCAAAGGTCTGCCCCACATCAGCCAGGCGATTCAGCAGCGGATATCCAGCCAGACAGTGGCGGCAGTACACCGATCTGGTGTTGCGCTGGTTTACCGGGTACGTGGAACGCTCAGCAACCTGCTGAAAGCGGCTTTCAGCGTCTGTTTGTTCGTAAACTGGTCGGCGTATTCGAACGCCTCTGGCCATGTTCCTTCCAGCCCCCCACGCTGCGCGACGTGGCCAGCTGGCTGACAGAGCACAGCGGCCTGACCTTCAGCGTGCCGGATGCAGATTATTTAGACCGTCCGATCCCACATTTCACCCACAGCGGAACGGGGTATCAGCTACTGGATAATCTCGGAAAGACCTTCGGCATACAGCGCTGAGCTGCCTGATGTTGTGCGCAGGCTGCACACCCGCGCCGGTTGCGCCTCCGCCGGTCATTGTTTACAGCGCCTGCCCGAAAGTGAGCTATTGCCCGATGCCGGGAACCCGGATAAAGACACACCTGTTTATTCAGCTGTACCGCTACCGGTTCCTATGGCGGGTAATGATTCGGGGATGTTCCAGTTTCCGCCCGAAGGGGCGCTGGTTGAGATCGCTTTCACTGGCGGACGGCCGGATAAGCCTTTTGTGCGGCATACCGTGCCGGACGGAACCAGTCTCCCGGATATCCAGCCAGGCGAGCAGCTGCAACAGCAGCGTGCGGAAGTGTCGCAGCGCGTCACCCAGGCGGGTGACTGGGTGAGGCAGACAGACCAGACGATCAGTGAAACCTCTATAGCGGGGGTGGTTAAGGCCGATACAGAACAGCGGGAGCTGGTCAGCCGCGAAACCACGGTTAAGGCCACGGATAAAATTACCGTGCTGGGCACGTCCACACTACTGGCCGGAGCCATTCAGCAGGTATGCACGGGTGATTACAGCCAGGCTGTAAATAACCGCGTGGCGAGTATCGGCGGCAATGATGAAACGGACATTGTCGGGAGCCAGACAGTCACAACGGGTAAAGACCTGATCGAGAAAATTGGCCAGATACGTAAAAGCGTGGCGGCCGTTCAGCAGCAGATTATTGCCCCGGTAGTGTGGATTGGCTCTGGCACAATCAACGTGGCGCAGCTGATGCTCGACACGCTCGACGTGGTGAAAGAGCTGGCAGAGCAAACGGCAAGCCACACGCACAGCAATACGGGAGCACCGACCAACGCGGGAGCAATCCGGAACACCGGAGCGAAAGCGGACACGCTGAACGGCAAATACTCCCCGGTGATTGGAAAGTAAATCAGTCCAGAACATAACCCGCGAAAGCGGGTTTTTTGATGCCCTTCATCCCCTGGCGGGGATATCTCTTTTCTTACCACTTAAGCGGCTATCGCTACGAGCTGTCAGCGGCGCTCTGGCGCGTTCAGCCTTTTCGCACACTCAGAGCCACCCTTAAAACAGATCGTGTCCACAGCGGGGCGCTGGCGCGTCACAGCATGGCCAAAAAAATCTTTCGCAGGCTAAAATCGCACTACACCGCACCCGCCTGCGGTTTTTGGATCATTAAATTTTTTCAGTTAATCAATCTAATGGGATGAAAGTGCTTTTATGTAACACTTTGATTTCGCTTTTATTTTTGTGTTTTGTTCAATGTTAGTAATTTTAATTTTTGATTTAATAATGTTAGGTTTTTTAAGTATTGCCTTGTTTTTACGAATAAAGTGTTTTTTTGCGATAGTCATTCGAATGAAAAAACTTCTCCTTTGCTATCTGTCATTGTAACCTAGTATTTCCTGACGTTAGCCGGCATATCCCGGCCTCTCTGTACTTGTCGTTCTACGACTTGCCTCACTTGCTCCAATTGCCGCGAATCGCCGCGCCTCGGATTGCCAAGTTGTCGCAATATTGGGAAATCGTTGTTAATGGTTTTCCGGGTTTTTAGTTTGGGCTAGGCGCTTGCGCTAAGAAACGTCGGGATTGTACAGAGAGAACAAGTATGAAGAAATTCAAACTTGGCTTAGCTAAAGTGATCATCTGCTATTCTATTCTCAAAGAGGTTGTGCCGTTTCTGAACGATACAATTACTCTTGTTGAGAAGCTGATGAGTTACCTTAGCATAGCCCTCAACTACTTTGAACCAAGGCTCGCATTGACTAATGGTAAAATGGGAACATAGATTTGAGTTAAAAAAAGATAAATGGGTGTATGTTCCTACAAAAGAAATGCGCTTATATGGAACAGAGATACATAACCATCTCAGAGCTAAATGGATTCCGCCTTTATACTTCTACCACCTAAGGGATGGTGGTCATGTGGCCTGTGCAAAAAAACATCTGCATAATCGGTATTTTGCTTTAATCGATATCAAGAATTTCTTTGAGTCTACTGGTCAAAGCCGTCTTACTCGAGAACTGAAAACATACTTGACCTATAACAATGCAAGACAAGTAGCAAAGCTATCCACAGTCAGAAATCCTCTGCCAGAAAGACCAAAATATATTATTCCTTATGGCTACCCCCAGTCACCAATTCTATCAACGTTCTGCTTACATAAATCCTTTTGTGGAAATCTGTTCAAGCAGTTGCACGTGAATCCAGATATCGATATATCCATATATATGGATGACATCATCCTTTCAGCCAATGACCTAAGCTCGTGCGAGTCGGCTTATCGCCTACTTAGCGAGGGGTTAGAAAGGTCTGGCTATCAAATGAACACTTTAAAATCACAATTCCCTTCTGAAAAAATCCATGTTTTCAATTTAGAGTTAAAACACAATTCTTTGAGAGTACTGCCTTTTAGGTTGATTGAGTTCCTGATTGCGTACACAAAGAGTAAAAATCGTCACGAACGGAAGGGAATCGCTTCATACGTAGGTAGTGTCAATACGGATCAAGCCAAGCTGTTCAAATGAAATGCCGTTAACGACATTCTATGATTTTAGAATTGTAAACGAAATGGTGCGACACTTTTGCGACACAGAGAAAACTGCTAACAAAAAAGCCACTCGCAAGAGTGGCTTAATTATATGATTCTAAAGCTAAAATTTGGTGGCCCCTGCTGGACTTGAACCAGCGACCAAGCGATTATGAGTCATAAAATTGGCATGTTTTTAATTGTTCGCCATTGTCTCTGTTTGTATTTTTAATTGTCTATAATCAATCGGTTATGAAGTTATTTTTGTTTCTGATTGGTTCTCTTATTTCCCCATTGTACTATCCTTACCTGACCCATTACCTGACCCGAAATGGGCATCGGGTCAGGTAACGCTTATCCTTAGAAAGGTAAACTCATGGCCGCTAATCTTACTGAGACTGCTATACGTGGATTGAAGACAAAAAGCACGGCGTACTACGTGTGGAGCAACAGTGCTCAACGTGGTACTGGCAGGCTTGGCGTTAAGGTTCAGCCTTCTGGCAGCAAAGTTTTTTATTTCCGTTACTACGTTGAGAAAGGGAAGAAAGAGAAGTTCATCCAGTTGGGCATCTGGCCTGAGATGAAACTGGTGACGGCCAATGAACTGGCGAAAAAGTATGGTGCCTGGCTTGTTGAAGGAAAAGAGCCCCAGCAAGAGCTTGAGCAACAGCGCCTGGCCGAACAGCACATTATGCAGTTGCATTGTTCTCACGGATCGTTTGAAGAACTGGTGCATGGTTACGTCAATAAGATGAAGCTCGACAACAAGCGGACGTGGGCTGATGTATTAAAGCGCATGGAAAGAGAGTGCTATACGGTTATTCCTCGCGAAACCAAAGCGAAGGATGTAACACCTCTGCAGATCAAGACCATTCTCTCAGGTATTATCCAGCGTGATGCTGTAGTCCATGCGAACCGAATTCGTTCCTACCTTATGGCGGCATTTAACTACGGTCTGAAGGCCGATAACGATCCGATGAATACCAGCGTGGGCATTACGTTCGGGCTTGAAGTTAATCCGGTATCGGCCATACCGAAACAGTCCTCGGCAGAAAAAGTGGGTGATACATGGTTAACGCTGGAAGAGCTTCGTTTTGTCATGGAGCAGTTCGCTCAGGCCACCAACGTTGGGCCGCTGATGCAGCACCTAATCCGCTTCTGTGTTTATGCTGGCGGGCAGCGCCCGTTCGAAATGATAGCCAGCCAGTGGAGCGCGATTGATTGGCAGCAAAAGACGTTGCTGGTCATTGCCGATGTATCGAAAAACAAGCGTGAGCATCTGATCCCACTGACTGAATCGGCATTAAGTGAACTAGCCTCTGTTAAAGAACTCACTAAGGAAAGTAACAGCCCCTATATTTTCCCGCTATCAACAAACGGTGAGCGCCCAGTGCGCACCGATAGTCTGGCGCGTTCCATCATGTATTTTCGGGCTTTTAATCCGGAGTTTAAAGTTTTTACGGCACGAGATTTACGTCGCACCTGTAAAACGCTGATGGGAGAGGCGGGGATCAGCAAAGAGATCCGCGACCGTATCCAGAATCACGCTTTGAATGACGTCAGCTCGAAACACTATGATCGTTATGATTACCTGACTGAAAAGCGCAGGGCGCTTGAGATCTGGGAAGATCGGGTTAACAACTATCAGCGACAGCAGGAAAACAACGTTGTGAACTTGTTTGGGCGGAGGTAAGAGCTTGGCAAAATATGAGCTTAATTCAGCAGAAGAGCGGTATCAGCCGGGTTCTGGGGATTTGGTGCTGGCTAATAAGTTAGGGATCACTGATGAAGAGGAAATGGAGGCGCTGGAATCAGGCCTGTTGCTGATGCTTTATGAACAGCTATTTATCGAGGGCCAGCCGCCAGCGGTGCTGGCATTTGAGCACATCAGTGGGTGGCATCGCCAATGGCTGGGGAATGTGTATGACTGGGCAGGGAGGTTACGCAATGCCAACCTGACTAAAGACGGTTTTCAGTTTGCCGCTGCCGACAGGATTCCGCTGCTGCTTGATGGTTTCGAGAAGCAGTTTCTCTCCCGTTCTGGTGAACTGAAATCCTTGGCTCGTCCGGAGCTGGTTAGCTATCTGATCCTACCCACGTAATGT
>NZ_JADDTS010000048.1:0-1196 GCF_015159675.1 Enterobacter cloacae complex sp. S2 | reverse complement strand
GGAAGGTGCGAACAAGTTCCTGATATGAGATCATCATATTCATCCGGAGCGCATCCCAGAGGGACATCATGAGCCATCAACTCACCTTCGCCGATAGTGAATTCAGCACTAAGCGCCGTCAGACCCGAAAAGAGATTTTCCTCTCCCGCATGGAGCAGATTCTGCCATGGCAGAATATGACCGCTGTCATCGAGCCGTTTTATCCCAAGGCGGGCAATGGCCGACGGCCCTATCCGCTGGAGACCATGCTGCGTATTCACTGCATGCAGCATTGGTACAACCTGAGCGACGGTGCCATGGAAGATGCCCTGTACGAAATCGCCTCCATGCGCCTGTTTGCCCGATTATCCCTGGATAGCGCCCTGCCGGATCGCACCACCATCATGAATTTCCGCCACCTGCTCGAGCAGCATCAACTGGCCCGTCAATTGTTCAAGACCATCAATCGCTGGCTAGCCGAAGCAGGCGTCATGATGACCCAAGGCACTTTGGTGGATGCCACCATCATTGAGGCACCCAGCTCTACCAAGAACAAAGAGCAGCAACGCGATCCGGAGATGCATCAGACCAAGAAAGGCAATCAGTGGCACTTTGGCATGAAGGCCCACATTGGTGTCGATGCCAAGAGTGGCCTGACCCACAGCCTAGTCACCACCGCGGCCAACGAGCATGACCTCAATCAGCTGGGTAATCTGCTTCATGGAGAGGAGCAATTTGTCTCAGCCGATGCCGGCTACCAAGGAGCGCCACAGCGCGAGGAGCTGGCCGAGGTGGATGTGGACTGGCTGATCGCCGAGCGTCCCGGCAAGGTAAAAACCTTGAAGCAGCATCCGCGCAAGAACAAAACGGCCATCAACATCGAATACATGAAAGCCAGCATCCGTGCCAGGGTGGAGCACCCGTTTCGCATCATCAAGCGGCAGTTCGGCTTCGTGAAAGCCAGATACAAAGGGCTGCTGAAAAACGATAACCAACTGGCGATGTTATTCACCCTGGCCAACCTGTTTCGGGTGGACCAAATGATACGTCAGTGGGAGAGATCTCAGTAAAAACCGGAAATAACGCCAGAAATGGTGGAAAAAATAGCCTAAATAGGCTGATTCGATGTGTTTGCGGGAAAAAAATCGGCCCAGATCCGCGAAATTTTAATCAGCGAGTCAGCTTGGGAAGAAATGACCTGCTTATTCGCACCTTCC
>NZ_JADDTS010000047.1:0-10640 GCF_015159675.1 Enterobacter cloacae complex sp. S2 | reverse complement strand
TCAGCCCTGTGGGAGAGGGTGAGGGCATCAGCCCGCCCATTCCTTAAGCAGGCATCGCCTCGCGCGGAATAATCGCTCCGCGATACTGAATCACCGTGCTGGCCGTCAAGTGTCCGCGCTGCGCTGCCGCTTCTGGTGTACCTCCCGTCAAACGTACCGCCAGATACCCCGCGCTGAAAGAATCGCCCGCCGCAGTGGTATCAATCACTTTCTCTTTCGCCAGCTTCACCGCCGGCACCTCTGTCACGGCTTCACCCGCCACCGCCACCAGGCAAGACTCCGCCCCGCGCTTAATCACCACTTCGCTGACCCCAGCGGCCTGCGTCCGGGCGATGACCTCATCAACCGGCTTTTCACCCCACAGGGCATCTTCATCGTCCAGCGTCAGGAAGGCGATATCGGTGCATTCCAGCATCTGCTGATACACCTGCTGCGTCTCTTCACGGCTGGCCCAGAGGCGCGGACGGTAGTTGTTATCGAAAATCACCTTACCGCCGTTGGCACGGCATTCACGCAGCAGTGACAGCAGCTTTTCACGGCTCTGCTGGCTCAGGATCGCCAGGCTGATCCCGCTCAGGTAGAGGTAATCGAAGGTGGCCAGCTCTTCGCAAATCGCAGCGGCGGCATCGCTTTCCAGCCAGAATTTGGCAGCCGCTTCATTACGCCAGTAATAGAAGGTGCGCTCGCCGGTACTGTCGGTTTCGATGTAGTACAAACCCGGCAGACGGTTTTCCATTCGCTGGATCAGCGAAGTTTCAACGTTTTCACCCTGCCAGGCCTCCAGCATCTGCTGGCTGAAGCTGTCCGTTCCCAGCGCGGTAACGTAGCTCACGCTCAGCGCGTCGGGGGCGACCTGACGGGCAATGTAAACGGAGGTGTTCAATGTATCGCCGCCAAAACCGCGGCTGACTTCCGCGCCTTTCTGGGACAGCTCAATCATGCATTCGCCAATCACGGCAATTTTCTTAGACATAGTCGTGAACCTGAACAGAGTAATTAAGGGTAGTGTGCGCTGTGTGTTTTTTACGGTCAACCATATTAAAACGACGTTCCATTATTTTTTTTGAGCCAGCGCGTGTTCCGGCATATTTCTGTCATCTTAATTTCATTTTCCCGCTGAATTGAACATAAAGTTCTCACCTGGCGGGCCGATAACTCAGTGACGAGTCCAGAAAGGCTATCCCATACAACAGGACATCCGAAATGAAGTCAGAGCAGGTTATCCAGCGGCTGAGCACTACGCCTGAGGCAAGTATTGAGAACTTGCAGGAGCATCGCTACTGGCTGCAATGTGAGCGAGCGTACACCTATCAGCCTATCTACCGTACTGACGGTCGGTTAATGGCAATTGAGGTGTTAACGGTCGTCACTCATCCATCGAACCCTTCGCAGCGTATCGCGCCGGACCGCTATTTTGCGGAGGTTGCCGTGCGTCAGCGCATCGACGTGCTGGAAGAGCAGTTGAGAATGCTGGCGACGAAGCAGGCGTTCTTCGAGCAGCACGGTATTCTGGCTTCGGTGAACGTGGATGGCCCAACCCTGATGGCGTTACGTCAGAATGCGACGCTGCAGGCGCTGATTGCCACCTTGCCGTGGATGCGCTTCGAGCTGGTGGAACATGTTCAGCTGCCGCAGGACTCCTCATTTGCCTCGATGTGTGAGTTTGGCCCGCTGTGGCTGGATGATTTCGGTACCGGTATGGCCAACTTCTCCGCCCTGAGCGAAGTGCGTTATGACTACATCAAAGTGGCCCGCGATCTGTTTATCATGCTGCGCCAGACACCGGAAGGACGGAACCTGTTTACGATGCTCCTGCAACTGATGAACCGCTATTGCCAGGGCGTCATTGTGGAAGGCGTAGAGACGCTGGAAGAGTGGCGCGACGTGCAAAATTCTCCGGCAGCGGCGGCACAGGGTTATTTCCTCTCTCGTCCTGTCCCCATGGATACCCTGGAAAAGGTGATAACCACCCTCTGATCTGCCCGCTTCCCTTTGTCTGAACTATAGTTTTAAAGGCAAGTTCATCAGGAAAGGGGACAACAATGACAAAAACAACCAGGGTGATTTCCTGGACAGCAGGGATTTTCTTGTTGCTGATCGTGGTCTTAATCATCATTATCGCCACGTTTGACTGGAACCGCCTCAAACCGACCATCAACCAGAAAGTCTCGACCGAGCTAAACCGCCCCTTCGCAATACGTGGCGATTTGGGGGTCGTGTGGGAGCGTCAGAAAGAGGAAACCGGCTGGCGAAGCTGGGTGCCCTGGCCGCACGTTCACGCTGACGACATCATTCTTGGCAACCCGCCGGACATCCCCGAAGTGACCATGATCCACCTGCCGCGCGTGGAAGCCACGCTGGCGCCGTTAGCCCTGTTAACCAAAACGGTGTATCTGCCGTGGATCAAACTTCAGCAGCCCGACGCGCGGCTGATTCGCCTGTCGGAGAAAACCAACAACTGGACGTTCGATCTCGCCAGCAGCGGCGATAAAGATCCGAATGCGCAGCCCTCTTCGTGGTCTTTCCGCCTCGACAATATTCTGTTCGATCGGGGGCGGATCGCCATTGACGATAAAGTAAGTAAGGCTGACGTGGAGATCCTCGTCGATCCGCTGGGCAAGCCGCTGCCGTTTAGCGAAGTGACGGGCAGCAAAGCCAAAGGCGATGACAGCAAAGCTGGCGATTACGTCTTCGGCCTGACAGCGAAAGGGCGCTACAACGGCCAGCCACTGACCGGTAAAGGCAAAATCGGCGGTATGCTGGCGCTCAGGAGCGAGGGTACGCCATTCCCGGTGCAGGCGGACTTCCGCTCGGGCAATACCCGCGTGGCGTTCGTGGGCACGGTTAACGACCCGATGAACATGGGCGGCGTCGACCTCCAGCTTAAGTTTGCCGGGGATTCGCTGGGTGAACTGTACGATCTCACCGGCGTGCTGCTGCCGGATACCCCGCCGTTTGAAACGGACGGGCGGCTGGTCGCAAAAATCGACGCTGAAAAATCGTCCGTCTTTGACTACCGGGGGTTCAACGGCCGCATCGGCGATAGCGATATACACGGCACGCTGACCTACACCACCGGAAAACCGCGCCCGAAACTGGAGGGGGACGTTGAATCCCGCCAGCTGCGTCTGGCCGATCTTGGTCCGCTGATTGGCGTAGATTCGGGTAAAGGCACGAAGTCAAAAGAGGTCAAAAAGGACGCTCAGCCTGCGGGTAAAGTGCTGCCCTATGACCGCTTCGAAACCGACAAGTGGGACGTAATGGATGCGGACGTGCGCTTCAAAGGACGTAAAATTGAGCATGGCAGCACGCTGCCGTTGAGCAACCTCTCGACCCATATCATCCTGAAAAACGCCGATCTGCGCCTGCAACCGCTGAAGTTTGGCATGGCCGGGGGAACCATTTCCTCGAATATCCACCTGGAGGGGGATAAAAAGCCGATGCAGGGAAGGGCGGAGATCCAGGCGCGTCGTCTGAAGCTGAAAGAGCTGATGCCGGACGTGGAGTTGATGCAGAAAACCCTCGGTGAGATGAACGGCGATGCGGATATTCGCGGCACGGGTAACTCTGTGGCCGCGCTGTTAGGCAGCGGAAACGGCAACCTGAAGCTGCTAATGAACGACGGGCTGGTGAGCCGTAACCTGATGGAGATCCTGGGGCTGAACGTCGGTAACTTCATCGTCGGACAAATCTTCGGAGACGATGAAGTGCGCGTGAACTGCGCGGCGGCAAACGTGGACCTGGTCAACGGTGTGGCGCGTCCGCAGATTTTCGCATTCGACACGGAAAACGCGGTTATCAACATCACCGGTACCGCCAGCATGGCGTCCGAGCAGCTGGATTTAACCATCGATCCGGAAAGTAAAGGCATTCGCATCATCACCCTGCGCTCGCCGCTCTACGTTCGCGGGACCTTCAAAGATCCGCAGGCGGGCGTGAAGGCCGGGCCGCTGATTGCGCGCGGTGCGGTTGCCGCCGCCCTCGCCACGCTGGTCACCCCTGCGGCGGCGCTGCTGGCGTTGATTTCGCCGTCAGAAGGCGAAGCGAATCAGTGTCGGACGATTTTGTCGCAGATGAAGAAGTAAGGTGTGGCCTGTTCTTGCCGGGTGACGCTGCGCTTACCCGGCCTACATGTGAATCGTAGGCCGGGTAAGGCGTAGCCGCCACCCGGCATTCGCTTACAGAGTCTGATGCTTAGTTTCGTGCGTCAGCAGCAGCGCAATCAGCGTCAACGCTGCCATGGCCGCCAGATAGACACCCACATAGAACAGACCATAGTTCGCCTGAAGCCACGTGGCGATATACGGGGCCACCGAGGCGCCCAGAATAGACGAAACGTTATAGGAGAACGACGCGCCGGTATAACGCACTTCAGTCGGGAACAGCTCCGGCAGCAGCGCGCCCATTGGGCCAAAGGTCAGCCCCATCAGGCTCAGACCAATCAGCAGATACGCCATCACCAGCGCAGGGCTACCTGAACCCAGCAGCGGCGGGAAGACAAACAGTGCGAACAGGATGATCAGCGAGGTGATGACGATCATGCTTGAACGACGGCCAAATTTATCCGCCAGCAGGCCCGCGATGGGCACCATCACGCCAAATCCAATAACCGCCATCATCAGCATCCACAGCACTTCGTTACGCGGCAGGCCCAGTCCGACCGGTACGGCGGCGGTACTGTAGGTCATGGAGTACACGGTCATGATATAGAACAGCGTGTAGGTCGCCAGCATGATGAACGTACCCAGCACGGTCACGCGGAGGTGTTTGGTCAGCAGCGTCCCCAGCGGAACTTTAACCTGCTTTTTCGCCGCGGCGACTTTAGCGAAGACCGGCGTCTCGTGCAGCGACACGCGCACGTACAGGCCAATCAGCACCAGCACGGCAGAGAAGACGAACGGAATACGCCAGCCCCAGCTCATGAACTGTTCATCGGTCAGCAGCCAGGAGAGGAGCAGGAAGGTGCCGTTCGCGAAGAAGAAGCCAATCGGCGCGCCCAGCTGTGGGAAAGAGCCATACAGGGCACGCTTACGCGCCGGGGCGTTCTCGGTCGCCAGCAGCGCCGCGCCGCCCCATTCCCCGCCCAGCCCCAGGCCCTGACCAAAGCGCGCCAGCGCCAGCAGCACAGGCGCCAGAATGCCGATAGTTTCATAGGTCGGCAGCAGGCCGATGGCGACGGTGGAGATCCCCATCGTCAGCAGCGAGGCAACCAGCGTCACTTTACGCCCGACGCGATCGCCAAAGTGGCCAAAGACCGCTGAACCTATAGGACGCGCAACGAAGGCGATAGCAAAGGTAGCTAAAGACTGTAGCGTGGCTGCCGTCGGGTCGCCCTGTGGGAAGAAAATATGCGGAAAGACAATGACCGCAGCGGTGGCGTAAATATAAAAGTCGAAGAACTCAATGGCGGTGCCAATCAGCGATGCGACGACGACTTTATTGCGGGAGTTGACCGGAACGTGTTCCGCCCCTTCGTTAAGTGTGGTGGCTGTTGCTTGCATAATATTTTCTTATTTTTGGACGAACGAAGGGCCATATTAGGCACAGCAAAAGCGACATTTCAATCTGTAACAAAGGCGTGACATGGTCATAAAAGCAACAAAAAGCGGATAATTTTCAGACCAGCGAAAACACTTCCATGAAATGCTTCACACATTTTAAATATCAGTCATTAAAACTGGTTTTGAGTTAAATAAAAGTTACGGTCTGGATTTATATGCTGAAATGATGAATCGGGCTGAAATATCAGCCCGACAGGACATCAGTGGTGGGTTTTTCCCGGCATGCGTGGGTCGTCTTTATACTCTGCGGTGGCGATCCACGCGGCACAGAACAGCGTCAGGCGTGCGAAGAAATAGAAGAAGGCCATCAGCCCCAGCACCGAACCAAAGGCCGCGCCGGAGGGGGACTTCACCAGCGATGGCAGCGTATAGGTCATCACAATTTTGATCACCTCAAAGCCAATGGCGGCAATCAACGTCCCACGGATCAGCGCCTTCTTGCGCGGCCGATGGCGGGGCAAACGCCAGAAGATCCAGAAGAACAGCAGGTAGTTAGCAAAGATGGAGATAGCAAGCCCTATACCGCGCCAGGCCGGTTTCAGCCATTCAATGTAGTCCAGATACAGCGCGGAGATAATCATCTGCTGCGCAGAACCGGCGACCGAGGTGATAGAGAGCGTGATGACCAGCGCCACCAGCAGACCAATCAGCGAGATAAAGTCGCGCAAATACTTCACCCATATCTTCTCCTGATCCTGCGGCGTACGCTCCCAGACGTCACGCGACTGGGCGCGAATGGCCTCACGCAGGTTGCCCATCCAGTTAACCCCGGAATAGAGCGCAATCAGCAACCCGACGATACCCACGGTGGTACGCTGCTGCACGGCGGTATTGATGGTGCTTTTGAGCGTCGTGGCGAGCGTCTGGTCGCTGACGTTGGTCAGGATCTTATTGAAGATGTCCTGCAACAGCGTCGGGTGAGACGCCAGAACAAAACCGGCGGCAGCAAACGACACCATCAGGATAGGGATCATCGACAGGAAAGAGAAGTAGGTGATCGCCGCGCCAAACTGATTTCCCATGCGGTCGTTAAAGCGCTCAGCGGCGCGGATCAGGTGAGCAATCGCGGGTATCTGCTGAATTTTTTCGGCTATGCCGGTCACGGTGCCCAGCGCTTTGCTGGTCGTTCCAGGCTCCTTCGGCGCTTCAGGCTCGTTATCCATCTTTTTGATGGGTTCATAATCTAAATGTTGAGTCGGTCGTTGCGGGTTATTTTCCGGCGTCACGCGCATTTTCCTTTTCGTTGAGCTGGATGTTATTGAATTATAGCTTGCGACTAGTCCACGTAACTTTTTGTGAGTTCGGTAAGCCACTCCATAAACACATGCACCCGACGGGAGAGGTTACGGCGGTGGGGATAAATGAGGGAGACGGGCATTGGTTCAGCCCGATATTGCGGCAGGATCTCAACGAGTTTTTTCGTGCGCAGGGCATCACGCACCCCGACGCGCGGGACCTGAATAATGCCAAGCCCGGCGATACAGGCGGCCTGGTAGGTTTCCGTGCTGTTAACCGTCAAAACGCCTCCCGTTTTTATCCACTGGGTCGCGCTGCCGTTGAAATACTCAAAACCCAGAGGACGGGTGCCCAGCGTGGCGGAGTAATGAATGAGGGCGTGTGAGCCCAAATCATCCAGCGTCTCAGGGTAGCCGAATCGCGTGAGATAATCCGGGCTGGCGCAGTTAATCACTGAAAGCTTCCCAAGCGGGCGGGCGATAAGCCCGGAGTCCTTCAAGTTTCCCACGCGAACCACGCAGTCAAATCCTTCGCGGATGACATCGACCAGACGATCGCTGCTGCTTAGCTCAAGCTCAATGCCGGGAAACTGTTGTAAAAATGCAGGCAGTTTCGGAATGACGACATTTCGTGCAATGGCAACGGGCATATCCACACGTAGCCGACCGCTGATGGTGGAAGGGTCGTGCAGAAACATGCCGTCCAGTTCGTCCAGATTCATCAGCAGATCTTTTGCGCGTTCGTAATAAACCATGCCGTCCTGCGTCAGGCTGACGCGGCGGGTAGTGCGGTGCAGCAGTTGAGTGCCAAGCGCGTTCTCCAGCGCCTGGATCTGCCGCGAGACACTCCCCTTCGGCAGGCTTAACGTCTCCGCCGCGCGGGTAAAACTCTCCAGTTCCGCGACGCGAAGGAAAAGCTGCATTGCGTATATTTTATCCATAGATATGGGTCATTGTTGTTTGAAATGAAACAGTGAAGCGTTGGCGGCACTATTTATTGATTTTCTACCATCTAATAAGCTCATTCTCAATCTTCATCGCAGTCGAAACGAGGTGAATTATGCGTGAACGTATTGCATTAGTGACGGGCGGTAGCCGCGGCCTGGGTAAAAATGCGGTTTTGAAGCTTGCTGCGGAAGGGACAGATATCATCCTGACCTGGAACAGCAGTCAGCAGGAGGCGCAGGAAGTTGTACGCGAAATTGAGGGAAAAGGTAGAAAAGCGGCAGCATTGCAGCTTAACGTCGGCGATACGGCAAGTTTTGCGCGCTTCGCTCAACAGGTGAAGGAAACCCTTACACACGTCTGGCAACGTGACACCTTTGACTATTTAGTGAACAACGCAGGTACAGGGTTATACGCACCCTATACCGAGACGACAGAAGCGCAGTTTGATGATGCGGTGAATATTCACTTCAAAGGTCCGTTTTTCCTCACACAACAGCTGCTGCCGCTCATAAAAGACGGAGGACGGATCCTGAATGTCTCAAGCGGACTGGCCCGTTTTACTCAGCCAGGTTCAGGGACTTACGCGGCAATGAAAGGGGCGATGGAAGTGCTGACCCGCTATCAGGCAAAAGAGCTTGGCGTGCGCGGAATTTCCGTCAATATCATCGCGCCTGGCGCGATTGAAACCGACTTTGGAGGCGGACGCGTAAGGGATAATGCGGAGCTTAACCAGCTGCTGGCCTCGCAGACGGCGCTGGGACGGGTGGGCCTGCCCGATGATATCGGTGACGCCATTGCGGCGTTGCTCAGTGACAAACTGGGCTGGATGAATGCGCAACGTATTGAAGTTTCAGGCGGTATGTTCCTGTAATGTTCAGACTTAAGGGGGAGGGAACCCTTTTAAGGAAATCCTTAAAGCAGGTGTGTCTAAATGATGAAAGATATAAAGAGAGCTGGGTGAATTGTAACCTCTCCATTCATTGAGTTTTTTCTTAAAAAATGCCTCTGTAGAATCCCCCTTCGCTATTCTCAGAGGAGTAATACGATGCGAGTAATCATGTTTGACAGGCAGTCAATATTTATTCATGGAGCGAAGTGCAGTTTGCAGAAATTAATTCCGGAAATAGATTTGACAGGAACTCGTCAGACTGATGAATTATGGGCACACTTATCTGCGTCACCTTCCGCTATCGTCATGATAGATGGGTATTTAATTCATGATAACGGTGTGGCTTTACCGGAAGAGATTATGAATCGTTTTCCAACAGCGCGCGTGGTGCTGGTGTTAACGAAAAAAGAGCCTCGCTGGGTTGAGCAAATGCTACAGCGCAACGTGGTGGCAATAATCCCTCGTAATGCGAATCCCGAACGCTTTTCCGCCGTGCTGGATTCTGTATCGCGAGGGATGGTCTGTTTTCCCGGCGAGTGGATGAACCAGCACTCCTCTCATGATGAGCTGTCATTGTTAAGTGAGCGCCAGCGTGAGGTATTGAAATTACTGGCGGCCGGAGAGTCAAATAAAGAGATAGGTCGTAATCTCAATATCAGTGCGGCAACGGTAAAAGCCCATCTTGAGACGCTTTTCCGTCGTCTTGATGTCAAAAACCGGACGCAGGCCGCGATGTACTATACCCGGGCGACGGCCTGAAGGATCTTCTCTGGCAGAGGGGAATCTTCCCCAAAACTGAAGAGCGTTAATACCAGTGCATCATGCTGCTGTTGGGTTAATGGGCGTTTGTTCATTTCCCGCAGCAGCGACTCACATAAATGAATATCATTGAAAAGCAAATTCTCCGCCTCAGTCGGCGTGATGAGGCCGTTAAATTTTTCCCACTGGCGAATCACGTGACCGTAACCTATAACCCATATTCCCTTTTCGTCACGGTATTTCTCCAGGGAAAGACCCTGCTGTTTTTTAATTAATGCGATTGCAGCAGAAGATATCTGCATTGCATAACCCGTCATAAGCGTTTCCTCTTTATGGCGGAACTATAAAGGGAAAACAGCCCGGGGAATATCCGCCAAATGGCCGTTGATCAGGTTTTACTGAACAGATATTCCTTTTTCAGTAAACCGAATAGCCAGTCGTTATGCCATTGCCCTGAAAGGAAATAACTCTCGCGCAACTCACCTTCCAGCTGAAAACCTGTTTTTTCCAGCAGTCGCCTTGAGGCGATATTTCCCGCCGTCACGGTCGCGGTGAGCCGACGGATATTGCCCTGGGTCAGCGCGAAATCACACACCGCCCGCAGAGATTCAAAGCCGTAACCTTTCCCCTGCGCAGAGGGCGCAAAGAGAAAACCGACTTCGGCACAATCTGCTTCCCGGTGCACATAGCCGGTTACGCCCAGCGGCGTCTGGCTGGCCGTCTCACGCACCACAAGGCAGAGCCAGTGCGAGCTGCCCGGTGCCCACGGCAACAGACGAGACACAAAGGCCTCCCGAATGTCAGCCTCGCTACGCTCATGGGCGACAAAACGCATCACGTCAGGATTTTGCTGTAGCGACAGAAAAAAGGGCCAGTCTTGCTCTTGCAGCGGCAAGCAGGTGAGACGCGCGGTGGTTAAGGCGGGCATGACGATCCTCCGGAGACATTGCAAATGATTATAGGGTTGTCACTTTATTTCAACAGAAAGTCAGGTATGTTTAACCTCCTATAAATAAAAAGAAAAACGACTTTTAATGCCGCTTTGGCGGTACTCATTGTCTCTCAAGGAAAACAATGATGATTAGCTCATCGCATCATACCCGCGAACAGTTTGAACACTGTCTGGCGGCGATCCGCCAGGCGTCTGTTGAAATCTTACTTCTGTTGAATGTACATGTTTCTGAAGGAAAAGATCCACGCTGGTTTCTGGAACAACTGGATAGCGCCCGCCTGGGGCTGGGCGGGTGG
>NZ_JADDTS010000046.1:0-3725 GCF_015159675.1 Enterobacter cloacae complex sp. S2 | reverse complement strand
CATTATTATTGCGTGTTGATGCATCTTCAATAAACAAATCATAATTAGTCGTAAATATATTTATACGTCGAGGAAGCAGACCAGTACGACGGCGTGTCAGTATTTTTTCTAGCGAAGAGATAAAGGCATCATAATTTTCCCTAGTGGCATTAACGTTCGTGATAACAAGGGGAACAAATGGGAGTCCATTATCACGATTCAGCATATATTCATGTGGAAGCCAGACAGCAGTTAAAAAGCTAGCTGCTAGGTCAAAGTATTCCTCTTCCATTTCATCATTAATGAGCTGCTGAAGATCACTTTCGATTGTTCCTAGCACTCTGATCGCGGGAAGCGATGCGCCAGACCCGATAAGAAAATTGATATTAGCCGATTGAAACACTCGCTCAAAGTAGTCTTTGTCACCTTCGTTGCCGTAATACGCTCGGTTAACTGCCATCTGATGCGCCCATGAAGTATTAGGATTAATCTCAGTATGGTCATTTTAACGTTCTACAGGGCACTTTTGCATCAATTTTTCCTCTATTTGACCTCATCTACCTAAACGCTGTTTACCTTGTGCCGCTCTTAACTTTTGGCTTGGGTACAAAGCCGACCTTCCTTCCCCCTCTAAATTAATGAACACATCTAATAAACCCTAGCTAATTACCCCATCTAATCGAATAAATCACTTTGCGTTATGCTTTTCCTACACAACAGCTAAAGGATAACGTCATGCAAACTGTAAAACTGAACAACGGTATTGAAATGCCCCTGCTGGGCTTTGGTGTGTTTCAGATGTCTGATGCCGCTGAATGCGAAAGAGCCGTTATTGATGCCATCGATACGGGATACCGTCTGATCGATACTGCCGCGTCTTACCAGAATGAAACCCAGGTCGGGAACGCGCTGAAACAGACCGGCATCGCCCGTGATGAACTGTTTGTCACCACCAAACTGTGGCTACAGGATACTAATTATGAAGGCGCGAAAGCCCAGTTCGAACGCTCTCTGAACCGACTGCAGCTTGATTACGTTGACCTGTATCTGATTCACCAGCCTTACGGCGATGTCCATGGGGCATGGCGTGCGATGGAAGAACTGCAGCAGGCTGGAAAAATCCGCGCCATTGGCGTCAGCAACTTCCATCCTGACCGACTGGCCGACCTTATCGCCTTCAACAAAGTGGCCCCTGCGGTAAACCAGATCGAAGTTAACCCCTTCAACCAGCAGCTGCACGCCGTTCCATGGAATCAGAGCCATGGCATTCAACCGGAAGCCTGGGCACCGTTTGCTGAGGGTAAAAATGGCCTGTTCCAGCATCCCGTGTTAACGGCGATTGGCCAGAAGTACGGCAAAAGCGTGGGTCAGGTTGTGCTGCGTTGGATCTTCCAGCGAGGCATCGTTTCGCTGGCGAAATCGGTGCGCAAAGAACGCATGGAAGAGAACATCAACATTCTCGATTTTGAACTCAGCTCTGAAGATATGCTGCAGATTGCTGCCCTCGACACTGCAACCAGCGCCTTCTTCTCTCACCGCGACCCGGCGATGGTGGAATGGCTGACTGGCCGCAAACTTGATGTTTAAGTCGCGATAAGAGAGGTTTCATTCAATGCAAAAACGTTATCTGGGTCAATCCGGACTCGAAGTTTCCGCGCTTGGGCTCGGCTGCATGGGCTTAAGCCACGGCTATGGTCCGGCGACCGATACCCGACAGGCTATCGAGCTCATCCACGCAGCGGTTGAACGTGGCGTCACCTTCTTCGATACCGCTGAAGTATATGGCCCCTTCCTCAATGAAGAAGTTGTCGGCGAAGCCTTAAAACCGTTTCGTGACCGCGTGGTCATCGCCACTAAGTTTGGTTTTACTTTTGGCGACGACAACAAGCAGCAGATTTTAAACAGCCGTCCTGAGCATATCCGTAAAGCCGTTGAAGGATCATTACGCCGTCTAAAGACTGATGTCATTGACCTGCTGTATCAACACCGTGTCGATCCGGATGTCCCGATTGAAGATGTTGCGGGTACGGTAAAAGACCTGATAGCTGAAGGCAAAGTTAAACATTTCGGTCTGTCCGAAGCGGGTGCGCAAACCATTCGTCGTGCGCATGCCGTACAACCGGTCACTGCGCTGCAAAGCGAATACTCCATGTGGTGGCGCGAGCCTGAGCAGGAGATCCTGCCGTTACTGGAGGAACTGGGTATTGGTTTTGTGCCCTTCAGCCCATTAGGCAAAGGCTTCCTGACGGGATCGATTAAGCCAGGAACCACTTTTGGCAAGGATGATTACCGCAGCACCGTGCCGCGTTTCGCCGGGCAGGCGATTGAAGCCAATGAAAAGCTGGTCTTATTGCTGGGTGAACTGGCGGCAGAGAAAGGCGTGACGTCTGCACAAATCGCGCTGGCGTGGCTGCTGGCACAAAAGCCGTGGATTGTGCCTATCCCTGGTACCACGAAACTGCACCGGCTGGAAGAAAACCTGGGGGCCGCCGACATCATCCTTTCTCAGGATGACTCGCGGAAGATAACCCAGGCGCTTGAAACGATTAAAATCGTCGGCGAACGTTACTCTCCTGAGCACCAGGCTCGCGTAGGCCGTTAATACCCGGACGGGTCCGCTGCAATTGGCGGACCCGTTATTCCTGGTAGCGAAGTGCATCGATCATCAGCGCAAAAGCAGGCGGATGCTGCTTGCGGCTCGGGTAGTAGAGGTAATATCCGGGGAAAGATGGGCACCAGTCCTGCAGAATCTGAATAAGCTCTCCTGACTTTATATAGTCCTGCACCCTGTCTTCAGGTATACAGGCGATGCCAAAACCGGATAACGCCGCATCAATCCTTTCCGCCTGCAGATTAAAGGTTACCTGCCCCTCCACTCTGACCCGTAACGGTTTCCCTTCCTTCTCAAACTCCCAGTGGTAAAGTCCACCGGCTGTCGGCAGGCGCATATTGATACACCGATGATTTTGTAGCTCGTGCGGCGTTTCAGGTTCAGGATTTGCAGCGAAATAAGATGGCGCTCCTACCACAGCCATTCTCATGTCCGGCCCAATTCTTACCGCAATCATGTCCTTATCCACGCTTTCGCCCAGACGGATCCCGGCATCAAAACGCCCCTCAACAATATCGACAAAGCCGTTATCCACCACCAGTTCGAGATTGATTTCCGGGTATTCCCGCAGAAAAGGCTTTAGCTTCGGCCATACCAGACTTCGCGCGGCATGCTCCCCGGCAGATAAACGGATATTGCCGGAGGCAGTGCCGTTCAGCTGAACCAGCGATTCCAGTTCCTGTTCAAGATCGGCAATACGCGGTTCAAGGCAGGCAATAATTCTCTCACCGGCCTCTGTAGGGGCAACGCTTCGGGTCGTGCGGGTCAGAAGGCGGATATTCAGCCTTTCCTCCAGGGCCTTCATCGCGTGGCTGAGTGCAGACTGAGAAACGCCCAGTTTGCCCGCTGCTTTGGTAAAACTTCGCTCCCTCGCCACCACAAGAAAGATTTGCAGTTCGTTGAAATTTTCTTTGAGCATCGGCGATTTCCTTATGGAGGCATTCCCTTCATCGCACACTCATGAAGGGTGTTCATAGACACAATCATTTTAGCCCCATTACTGACATTAATGATAATTGATATTCTGACCGTATCGAAAATAAGTCTGAATTATCAGTAGGTTTATCATGAAAATACTCGTTGCAGGGGCGACAGGAAGTATTGGCCTTCATGTCGTCAATACCGCTATCAAAAT
>NZ_JADDTS010000045.1:0-808 GCF_015159675.1 Enterobacter cloacae complex sp. S2 | reverse complement strand
ATACCTATAAATGCTTCTCTTTTCATCTTTTAAGAACAGATCATTATCATCACGAATAACACATGATAATTTACATGGCACACCCTCCATCTTAATAAAAAGAGGAATCTCATGGCCTATCCAGAAATTTATCACATCACTTAGATGTAGTTTATATTTATTAATTACTTCATTTAATTGATAAAATTGAGCGAAATGTTCCATCATATTCCTTAAGGCATTCATTAAGAGACATTGTTGGATAATAACACTTAGGATAGTAATTTTGTAAAGCCCTGAAGTAGGCTTACCTTTATGACATTGTCTCACTTATTTTACTTATGGCGAGCCTTGACCAAAAGCATCCTTGCTACTATCAACCATCGTAACTACAATCCAAGTGGAAACCCTTAGGAACCGCCCCATGCACAAGCAACCAACATCATCACAAGTTACCAAAGCACAGATTTACCGTGCCGTCGCCAGCTCAACCGCGATAGAAACCGGTGTTTCTGTGCAAAAAATTGAGCAGCAACTCAAACAAAATCAGGCACAGGCGAAAGCCGTTGGCCTCGCCCGTTAATCTGGCAATATATCGCTCACCAGTTGCATCATTGGGCTATAGTTCCCTGATACGCCTGCCTGTATTGCCTTGAAGTAAAACGCCTTGTGCTCATCCCACAGGCTGTAGTCCAGTAAGCCCCTCCCCGCCAGAACCGACAACACATCGCAAAGCAATCTCGACAGACGCCCATTACCTTCTCTGAATGGATGGATCAAAATAAACTCCACATGGCATTCAGCCAGATTGATCTTACCCACGAATAGT
>NZ_JADDTS010000044.1:0-84160 GCF_015159675.1 Enterobacter cloacae complex sp. S2 | reverse complement strand
GGATTGAAGATGAAGTTTATAAAGATGGAATTAAATTTCCGACGTCAAGTATTGATGTTAAATATCAATGTAATAAAAATATTAAAGCTAAAGCCATCACATATACTAATGAGTCAAATGGGAAAAAGGAGGTGGTGAAAAATGAACAATAATTATGAACCTGTTCGGGTACTTGAATGTAAGTTTGATGATAATGGGCATCCTTCCTGGCGTTCATTTCCCTCTCATAAAAATTGCCAAATCAGAGGTGGGTGTGATTTACCTCCACATTTGCCTGGAATTATTATTCTTGTACATGGTGTTAACTCGACAGGAGAATGGTTTTCAATTGCTGAGGACAAAATTTGTGATGGCCTGAATAAGAGACTTGGATTAAAAGGGACTGATTATAAACTGGTGGCTAATAAATATTTTTCTGATGAAAAAATAGAGATTGAACCTCTTATAGAAAGAGATTTGCCTGCGCCTAAGAAGGAAACCTCTCCAGTCATTCGCTTTTACTGGGGGTATGCTTCACCTAAAGGTAATGAAGATAAATATGTTATACCGTTAGCCAATAGGAAAGACGTTGATTACCATCACTTAAAAAGGCAAGGCATGCCTCATGAAAATATTATTGCTCAGGGGCCATTTTTCTGGGGCGGCGGGCCATTCCAGAACGGTACAAATAATCTGCACTCTTTATGGAGTGAGACAGGGTTTAAAGAGAGAGTAGCAGGTATCAAAGTCCAGTGGTTTAATGAAGACAAAGATCGCCTGTTAACCAATGCGCCACCGCGAAAATACTACGCGCATGCTGCAAAACGCCTTGCAGACCTGGTTGACAGTATTCGTAATAAATATCCCAAAGATACAGTAACCATTATTTCTCACAGCCAGGGAACCATGGTTGCAATGGCTGCGGTAGCGATAGCCAGGAATGTACCTGATGCATTATTTGTACTTAATTCTCCTTATGCACTGGATCATAACGATCTTAATGGGGCGTCACTTCCGGCAGATGAGTGCATTTCGCCAGAAGGGCGGCAGAATACGTTATCTGCCATCATTGATAAGGTGGCTTCCAGAAAAAATCATTTATCATCACTGGGCTATGAAGGGCTTTGTGTCGGACAGACGGTAGATAAAAAGAACTGGCGACCAGATGTCGCTCTTGCCAGTGAAAGTGGCAGCAGTCTTGCCGAACGAGATAACCACGGACGCACTTATATTTACTTCTGTCCTCATGATCGAGTTATGGGGTCACGTCCGCTACGCTCAATTGGCTGGCAGGGATTACCCAATAATTCTCAGGGGCAGCCTCATCCTCTGCTGAAAAAGCATCAGGGAAATTTATTTCAGCGCATGCTGGCTCGCAGTACTCCATGTGGCGAAGCGCCAAATCCCGCAACACCTTTTGCAAAATTGCCGGATGGTAAACCGTTCTGGGATGATAAAGGCGACAAGTATCAAAGCAGTAGTTTCACCTATCCAGATCCTCCGGAATGGCAAACGGTTTTTATTAATGCCGAAAAGGTACCTGAACCTATAGATGCTGCAAAATTAGCTAATTTTGATGTATCACGTGTTGGAGCTGAACACGATGACAGACAGATAGATGGCTGGGGGGAAATTAATCCGGATAAAAATCTAAAAAACGACAATACCTATGACAATTACATCAATTTATACCCCAATCAGGATATTGTGATTGGATTTAAAAATGTGGGAACTGAATCTGAGCCCCGAATGGTGCCTGTGACCCGTAAGGAGACATTTGAAGAAAAGGATCTTCGTATAAGAACCTATGTTTCTCAGCCCACGGATCATAGTACTCTTCCTATGCGTGCTGATTTCATGTCTCAGGTGGTGGCATATGATTTACCGATTGGGTATTGCGATGCAACCTGGGATAAAGAATTTATGGCAGATTTACGGCGAAAAGCGGACTGGACGCAGGGAGAGGATCCTTATCTCTCCAGTGGAGAGCCAGACAAAGTACCTGAACCTGATTTAATTAGTCAGGACACTGTTGTTGATGAATTTTATAAAGAGCAAAGTAAGCTGCCAGCATATAGAGCTGTAAATAAAGCATAAACACACTTCGGTAGGTTGTTGTTCAGTGGGTTTGCTAAAATTCAACGCTATATAGTCAGTTGTTTTCTTCGAATTAAAGGATTAGCAAATGGGGAAATTTGTCGTCGTTTTAGGGGATGCCACTACGCATGGTGGCAAAGTCACATCAGCCTCATCCAGTTTCGATATATCCGGTAAAAATGCCGCACTTTTGAATGATACCGTCAGTTGCCCGGAACACGGTATGAATAAAATTATTGAATGCGATGTTTCTGCGTATGAAGAAAACGGGCGTGGAATTGTATTGCATGGCTGCAAGACGCAGTGTGGTTCGAGTGTCATCGCAAGTATGCCGGATATGGAGGTTGGCTGATGGGATGGTCTCTTCCGGAAGTGCCTGAAAAAGAGCAGGCACCATCCTGGTCACCGTGGAACTGTCTGTTGATTATTATTCTCGGACTTTTCACCGGGCTGCTTGTTGCTGTACTGAAATCTCCGGCGACAGGGTTACTTTCATTGAGCAGTGGGGCCTGGTTGCCACTGACGGCCTGGACATTTGCGGGCATTTCGGCAGCCATCGCGGTTTACACTTTCAGGCAGGAAATGCTGGCAGTTCGTGTCTGGAACTGGAATGAGTGGTGCCGGAACATGCGTCTGAAGTGGCGCTTACGTGCACAACAGCATCTTGTCATTCTCAGCCATGTTTTCATTACTGCCGATACGGGACTGTTAGATCGTCTCGCACATACGCAGGAAGAGGAAAGTGCAGACACATCGCCTCTCACGATGTTGCCAGACGAACCGCTTACACCCGGTATTTCACGTTTTGAGCAGCTGCTTCGTCATCTCATTGCTCAGATAATGCCCTCGATTCGGCGGCGATATTCTTCCGGCCCACTCCAGATTATTGTTCAGACCAACGGTAGCGACAAAGACCGTGAATCTCAGTCTTTCTATCGTATCTGGTCAGCAGGTTCCCCTCCCTGGAAAGCTGAGATTCATTTTCAGGACGTAGACTCATCCTTTGATGACTGGAATCAGTTTGTGGCGTCAACAAAGCGGCCCGTACTGGTATTGGCAATGCACTATCGTTTGCCCAATGATGTTCTGCCGGAATTTGCCAGCGCGTTATTTTTGATGCCACCATCGATGCTGAATCCGGGTGAGCAAAAAAATGCATTACGGCTTTTCCGGGCGATGCCGCTCAACACCCGTATGCTTGCAACGGAACTCACTGAATTACGGGATATGGCCCTCACGTCTGCCAGCAAGAAACACCTTGTCTGGCACAGTGGGCTCACAGATGCGCCAAGACAGTCAGTGAGCATGGTGCTGAATGATCTGTCGGTTCCTTTGTACGATAGCATTGGCACTGGCGGTGTCATTGACTATGACACCGCCAGTGTCCGGTATGGCGGTCTTGCTGGCTGGGCAATGACTGGCGCTGCGGCTGAGATGGCTGCTTATGGCCCCACCAGCCAGTGGCTTCTTCTCGAAGGTGAAGACGATGCCTGGGCTGTGTCGCTCGGAAACGCCGCTCCTGCAGTCGGGCATGATCATTTCGTGATTCAGCCTCCCTTTCCCGGGGGATCTGTTCTTATGGCATTACTGCTTAATGCTGGGCTGTACAGTCTGATGATCCGCTATTTCCCTTCAACTGCATTCTCCTGGGCAGGGATCTCTCTTCTTCTGCTGTCAATGATTGTGACATTGCCTGGGCTGGCCATTTTGCTGAGACGAATTACAGCCCGTCTTCAGCGCCCGGAATTTATCAGGGTTGCACGACACTCCGGAAAGGAATAACCGGCATGAAAAAGGTTTCAAAGCCACTGGGAGCAGGACTACTTATCGTGGCAGTTCTGCTGATGATACTCTTTATTTTTGCACAGACAGCGCAGTTACCGTCCGGTAGCGGTGACGATAATTTCTGGTATGTGCTGGCAGGTTGCATCATTCTGACCGCCACATTATGCACCCTGGTGTTCTTTACGTTGTCCAGGCAACAAAATCCCTCTCCCGTTACGCCTGATGGTGAAAACAATCCCAACGAAGAAAGCGCGTCGGATCAATATGATTTTTCAGCACTGAGCAGGAATCTCAGAAGGCGGCACTCGTTCTTCTGGCGGCGTAAAGTCCGCCTGCTGCTGATCACCGGCGATGAAGGCGCGATTGAGCAACTGGTACCCGGCCTGCAACAGCAGCAGTGGCTTGAAGGCAACCGCACCGTGCTGATTTACGGCGGCAGCCTGGCATCGGAGCCTGACCGCGAAAAATACACCGCGCTGCGTAAACTACGCCGTGGACGCCCGCTGGACGGGATTATCCGTGTACTGCCCGAGTCGCTTAATCTTACCCCACATATCAGCGATAGCGATTTACGCGGCCTGGAAAAAATCAGCGAACTGCTGCGTTATTCCGCTCCGGTCTGGCTGTGGCAACTGTGCAGCAGTCACTGGTCGCAGGGTACGCGTCCTGAGCAGGCGGTAGGCGCAAGCTTTCCACCACGCGCAAAAGAAGACGATGTGATCCGCCAGCTGGAACTGATGCTGCCGGCCCTGCGGACGCAGGGGATGAGTCAGGTCGCGGAAAACAGCAGCCACGACTTCCTGCTGCGCCTGAGCCAGCACCTGAACGACGGTGCTATTGCCCGCTGGGCTCAGCAGTTGCAGCCATGGCTCTTTGTTTCTCAGCAGCGCGTCCCGCTGCGTTGTCTGATGTTCAGCCTGTCGGAGAAGAAACCTGCCGGAATGTCAGCGGAAACAGCCGACGCTGAGAATTATGGATCACAGCGTCATGCCCTGACTCTGCCAGCAACCTGGCAGGGTATTGTTGACGACTGCACCCGCATACGTGGCCGTCGTGTCGGTATGCCGTGGGAACGAGCGCTGGCCTGGGCACTGATGGCCATCATCAGTGTCTGGGGGGTAGGGACGCTGCTGTCGTTTGCGGTCAACCGGTCACAAATCGTTTCTGTTGCACAGCAGGCTCATGCTCTGGTGGACCACCCTTCTGTATCGGATTACCAACTGACTGCCCTGCATGCTTTGCGTAATGATGCCGGTCGCCTGCTGCACCATATTCAGGACGGCACGCCATGGTATCAGCGCTTTGGTCTGAACCATGATCAGCAGTTGCTTGACGCAATGCTGCCCTGGTACGGGGTGGCGAACAACCGTCTGATACGTGACCCGGCAAATGAAGCGCTTAAGCAGAAGCTCATTGCGCTGGTCAATTCGGCACCCAACAGCGACCAGCGGACACAGATGGCGAAACCGGGTTATGACCAGCTGAAAGCCTGGCTGATGATGACCCGGCCGGATAAAGCTGATGGTGCATTCTACGCGCAAACCATGAAAACCGTGCAGCCGACGCGTTTAGGCATCTCAGCTGGCCTGTGGCAAAGCCTGTCACCGGATTTGTGGGCTTTCTACATCAACGAACTGCCAGCGCAGTCACAGTGGAAAACCACACCGGATGAGCAACTGGTCAGCCAGAGCCGCCAGGTGCTGTTGCAGCAAATTGGACGGCGCAACGCGGAAAGTACGCTGTACGAGAACATGCTCAAATCCGTGCGTCGTAACTTCGCCGATGTGTCTCTGGAGGACATGACCGGCGGTACCGATGCCCGTCGCCTGTTTACCACTGATGAGGTGGTGCCGGGCATGTTCACCCGTCAGGCCTGGGAGGGAGGTATCCAGCAGGCCATTGAGAAAGCGGCAAACTCCCGCCGCGATGAAATTGACTGGGTGCTGAGCGACAGCCGGAAAGCCGTCTCCTCAGACCTGTCGCCGGAAGCACTGAAAGCACGTCTGACGGAACGCTACTTCACCGACTTTGCCGGTAGCTGGCTGAGCTTCCTCAACAGCCTGCAACTTAATCCGGCAAACAATATTGCAGACGTCACCGACCAGCTGACGCTGATGAGTGATGTTCGCCAGTCACCGCTGATTGCCCTGATGAACACCCTCGCCTGGCAGGGGCAGACCGGCCAGAAGAGTGAAGACCTGTCGGATTCCATCATCAAATCGGCTAAAGACCTGGTAGGCGGGAAGGACAAACCGGTAATTGACCAGTCAGCCTCAGGCCCGCAGGGCCCACTGGATGAAACCTTTGGACCGTTGCTGGCACTTATGGGTAAAAACAAAGGCAGCAACGTTATGTCGGCTGACAACTCACTGAGCCTGCAAACGTATCTTACCCGTATCACCCGTGTGCGTCTGCGTCTGCAACAGGTCGCCAGCGCCTCTGACCCTCAGGAAATGATGCAGAGCCTGGCGCAGACCGTGTTCCAGGGTAAAAGCGTGGATCTGACCGACACCCAGCAGTACGGCAGCCTGATTGCTGCAAGCCTGGGCGAAGAGTGGAGTGGTTTTGGCAGCACCATGTTTGTGCAGCCACTGACCCAGGCCTGGGAAACTGTGCTTCAGCCATCGGCAGCGAGCCTGAATGACAAATGGAGTCGCTCCGTGGTGGCGAACTGGCATACGGCATTTGACGGACGTTTCCCATTCGCGATCAGCAAGAGTGATTCCTCTCTGCCAATGCTGGCTGAGTTTGTGCGTAAGGACAGCGGACGCATTGAGCGCTTCCTGACCGCGGAACTCGGCGGTGTGCTGCATAAGGAGGGCAGCCAGTGGGTGCCAGATAAGGTTAATAGCCAGGGGCTGAGCTTTAATCCAGCCTTCCTGCGGGCGATTAATCAGCTCAGCCAGCTATCGGATATCTTATTTACCGACGGCAGTCAGGGCATCAGCTTTGAGCTACAGGCGCGTCCGGTACCGCAGGTGGTAGAAACGCAACTGACTATTGATGGACAAAAGCTGCACTACTTCAACCAGATGGCAGACTGGCAGAGCTTCCGCTGGCCTGGTGACACCTACAAGCCCGGAACCATGCTGACATGGACCACCGTCAATGCGGGTGCACGTCTGTTTGGTGATTACAGCGGAACCTGGGGCTTTATTCGCTGGCTGGATGAAAGTAAGAGAGAGCAGCTTGACCGCAGTCAGTGGATGATGAGTTTTACCACCCCGGATGGTCGTACCCTACAGTGGGTACTGCGTTCACAACTGGGCAGTGGGCCGCTGGCGTTACTGGCACTCCGGGGTTTTACGCTGCCAGATCAAATATTCAGCGTCGACAGCGCGGCTATGGCGCAGGCGCTGATGACCAACACAGAAAACAGTGACATGGACGGAGTCGAATAATGGACGCTTTGCAGAATCTGGTTGTTGCCTGCCAGGCGGATGAAACCTTGCTGCGACAGCAGGCGCAGTCACGTATGGAAAGCTGGCAGAGCTGGCTTACCCCTATCAGTGAGATCAATCCTACAGGAGAAGACCCGGGTTATGACGATGATTTCCAGCGTATCCGGGAGGAGGTCAATAAACTTTCCGGCATTGATACCGGGCTGATTTGCCAGCTGGCTGAAAAGGTGCTGACCACAGAGGCCAAAGATGTCCGGGTTGCTGCTTACTATTGTTGGGCGCGCTTGCACCAGGACGGTGAAACCGGGTTTGCTGAAGGGCTTGAGTTACTGGCGGGATTACTAACCCAGTATGGAACACAGCTCCATCCTCAGCGCGAGCGAAGCCGTAAACCGGCGCTGGAGTGGCTCGCAGGCTCTCGTCTACTTGACAGCCTGTTACTCTGGCCAGAAGTGGTACGCGACGATGCCCAGCGTACGACCGGTGCGTTGCTGCTCATCCGAGACAGTCTTGAAACTGAGTCGGAAGCGTCACGTCCAGATCTGAGTGCCCTGTACAGCGCGCTGGGAGCCCGCCTGATGAAAGCCGGTGGCGTGGATGCGGTAATGCCCCAGAACGCCAGCAGTCAGACACGCCCGCAGTCGGCATCTCATACGTCAGAACAGGATGCGCCAGTGCTGAGCCGCATCACATCCGGTCAGGATTTGCTGGCTCAGGCCCGAACCCTGACGGGATATTTGCGTGAGCAACCTGATGGCTGGCTTGCCGCACACCGGCTGATGAAAAGTCTGCGTCACGACACGCTAAGAGCAATCCCGGCACCGGATGCCGAAGGGAAAACGCGCATCGAACCGCCGCGGGCTGACCAGCGTGCAATGCTTAAACGGCTGTATTTGCAACAGAGCTGGCTGGAGATACTGGAACAAGCGGACAGCACTTTCTCGCGTGGCGCCAATCATCTCTGGCTGGATTTGCAGTGGTATATCCATCAGGCCCTGATTAAATCAGGCCAGGATGTGCTGGCCGATATCATTACCGCTGACCTGAAAGGGCTGCTGCGGCGCCTTCCTGGACTTGAAACGCTGGCCTTCAATGACGGCACACCCTTTGCTGATGAGGTCACGCTGAACTGGATAAACCAGAGCGTGCTCGACGAGATGTCCAACTGGCGGGATGAGTCTGTCAGTGCCTTGAGTGAAACTGGCAACGATATTCTGGCCCTTGAACCGGAAGCACTGGAGAAAGCTGACACGGATGGTCTGGATGCCACACTCCACTGGCTGCAAACGCGCCCGGGCACCGACACCACAAAAGACAAATGGTTGGTGCGTCTGCTGATGGCACGTGTGGCTGAGCAGAAGGGTAAGAATGAACTGGCGCTGCATCTGCTGGGTGAGCTTGACGCTGCAGCACAGGCCATCACCCTCACTCAGTGGACGCCAGCGCTGTTGTTTGAAGTGAAATCGCGCCGCCTCAGGCTGCTGCGTATGAAAGCCGCCCGCAGTGAAACCGATAAGTCACGGCTTCAGCCAGAGATGGACCAGCTTCTGGCGGGCCTGATTGCCCTTGACCCGGCAGGCTGTGCGGTACTTTGCGGGTAAAGCGACTGACATACCTTTAAAACACACATATTCAGGTTCTTATGGACGACTTAACCCTGCGTTATTACGACGCTGAAATGCGCTACCTGCTGGAAGCCGGCGAAGAATTTGCCCGCGCTCACCCTGAACAGGCGGCAATGCTCAATCTCGATAAAGCGGGCGCGCGCGACCCGTACGTGGAGCGACTGTTCGAGGGCTTTGCCTTTCTGATGGGCCGCCTGCGTGAGAAGCTTGATGACGACCTGCCTGAACTAACTGAAGGGCTGGTCAGTCTGCTATGGCCGCATTACCTGCGCACTATTCCCTCGATGTCGGTGGTGGAGTTCACTCCTGTCTGGCGTGAGATGAAAGAACCGATGCGTATTGCCAGAGGTTTCGAGGTCAATTCGCGGCCGATCGGTGAAAAAGGCACGCGTTGTCGCTACACCACAACTAAAGAGATAACCCTTCAGCCACTGGCGTTGGAGCATGCCCGCCTGTCGACTGATCCTGACGGGCGCTCTGTCATCAGCCTGCGCTTCAGTTGTAGCCATCTTGCTGACTGGAGCCGTGTCGATCTCAGCCAGATCCCGTTCTATTTCAATGCTGACGCACCGCTGGCCTGCGCTATGCATGAAGCTTTTACCATGAATACTGCGCGTCTGTGGCTGCGCATGCCGGGCGACATGGACAGAAGGCCGATGGACGGGTATTTCACCGCACTGGGGTTTGGTGATGATGACAGGCTGTGGCCGAAGGGGGACAGCAGTTTCAGCGGTTACCAGTTGCTGCTGGAGTACTTCACCTTTCGCGAGAAATTCATGTTTACGGGGCTGCGCGGGCTGGAGAGCGTGGTCTTTCCGGCTGAGATCCCGTGGTTTGAAATCGACGTGGTGCTGGCGGAACGCTGGGAGCATGACTTCAGCTTTACCGAAAAGCACCTGCGCCTGAATTGTGTGCCGGTCATTAACCTGTTCCCGCTGGAATCCGATCCGCTGACGCTCAATTCTCTGCAAACCGAATACATGCTGCGCCCGATGCGCGTGCAGGATGGCCATACCGAGATCTATACCGTGGATTCGGTGATGTCATCGAGCCAGCATACCTACGTGCCGTTTTCGAGCTTCCGTCATAAGGGAGGAATGATGCGTCATGAAGCACCGGAATATTACTACCACACCCGCGTGCGCCGCGGTCCGTCCGGCCTGCATAACACCTGGCTCATCCTTGGCGGCGAAGCATTTGATAATCATACCGTCCCGGAAGACGAAAGCCTGTCGCTGACGCTAACTGGCACCAATGGTCAACTTCCACGACGTGCGCTGCAAAGCACCGTGCTTGATACGGTGATGAAAACCACTTCGGTCAGCATTGCCGTGCGCAACCTGTGTGCGCCGACGCTGCCTTGTTACCCACCTGCGCAGGACCGTTTTCACTGGCGCGTACTGAGTCACCTTGGCAGCGGATTTCTGTCGATGATGGATAATGCCGACGTGCTGCGCGGTACCCTGGCGCTGTATGAATGGACCGACAGCGAGATGAACCGTCGCCGCCTGGAAGCCATCCTCGAGGTGAAGCACAGTGAAACGGAGCGCTTTGAACAGGGCTACCTGGTCCGTGGCGTGCAGATTGAAGTCACGCTGGACAGCAATGGCTTTGCCGGACGCGGCGACATCTGCTTATTTGGCGAGATGATGAGCCGATTCTTTGCGCTATACACTGACATCTACTTGTTTAACCGCCTGATTATCATTCTGCAACCGACCGGAGAACGCCTGGAATGGGAAGAGAAGCACAACCGCCGCATTCCCGGCTGAGCCCACGGCTGGAAGCCGACCTGCATCGTATTAACTTTTACCGTTTATGCCAGTTGCTGGAGAAGCGTAACCCGGGCAGGCCGCTGATGGGCTCGACCAGTCACCCGGGCGATGACCCGGTACGCTTTGCCCCGCATCCGGGCATGGGATTTCCGGCCAGTGAGCTGAAAGCCGTGGAGTATGATGAGGATGATGACAGCCGGCCACCACGTATCCGCACGACCTTTATGGGAATGTACGGTGTCGACTCACCCCTGCCGATGGCGTATCTCGATGACATCGCTCAGCGTCGGGAAGGGCATGACGCACTACAGGGTTTTCTGGATATTTTCAGCCATCGCATTCTGACGCAGTTTTACCGTATCTGGCGTAAATACTCTTATCCGGCCACCTTTGAACCCGGTGGTACGGACAGCATCTCGCAGTCACTGCTGAGCCTGGTGGGATTGGGTATTCCCGGCACAGCAGACCACATCGCCACACCGGTATCTCGTTTTCTGGCTCTGCTGGGTGTTCTACAGCAACCGGGCAAAACTCAGGAGGGAATGCAGGCGCTGGTGACGTTGCTGGCCCCGGATACCACCGTGAAGGTTAGTCCATACTGCCTGCGGCCGGTGGAAATGGGTCAGCCGCTGGGCTTTTACGGTGATGACGATTTTCTGCTGGACGGCAACACGCCACTGGGTGACGAAGCGATGGATGCGGGTAGCCAACTGCTGGTTGCGCTTACAACGGATAATGAACAGGAGGCACAGGGCTGGAAGCCGGACGGTCTGCTGTATCAGGACTTTCTGGTGATGCTTCGTGTCTGGCTCGGCTGGCGTTTTAAAGCAAAGATCACCCTGACCACACGGACCCGACTGCTGGCCGTTCCGCCGCTTGGCGAAGGCCCTTTCTGGCTCGGGATGAACGGCGTGCTGGGTGCTGATGAGGGGGAACTTAAAGACGATATCCCACCGACCTTTACGACGGAACTGGGCTATTACACTGGCCTGAAGCCGGCAATACCACAACAAGGAAACCGACGTGTTACGTACAAGTTTGATTAAATCCGCAGGCTGGTTGCCTGCACTGCTGGCGTTCAGCCTGACGGGGTGCGGGATGACGCAGGGTATCACCGATGGCACCAAATCGGCATTTAACGCCGTGTTCTACAAAAAAATTAAGATGCTGCACCTGGATTTCACGGCGCGTGAAGCGCTAAACACCGATTCCCGCGAAAGTAACTCACTCTCCGAGCCGGTGGTAGTCCGTGTCTATCAACTGAAAGACCGTAAAATCTTCGATAAAACGGTTTACCAGCAACTATTGAACGATGGCGAAACTATTCTGAAAACCGACCTGATGGCGACCCGCGATGTGGTCGTAAAACCGGGCGGTGATACAAATCTTGATATGCCAATGGAAGAAGAAACGCAGTTTGTCGCGGTAATCGGCCTGTTTCGTCACCCGGACCTGGTAAACAATACCTGGAAGCAGGTTCTAAAACGTGAAGATCTCGATCCGGATAAGCCGCGCATTCTGGAGGCCGGGAATAACCACCTGACGTTACAGCCATTGAAGGATGACTGATGCCTAAGGGACATAATACGCCATCGCTGTATGAAATGCTGAGCGGCAATTTCTCAGGTGGCCTGAGCCTCAACCAGGTCAGCGAACAGAATCAGGTGATTTTATCAGTACTCGATAACATGCAGCGCATCCTCAACTGCCGCGCCGGTACGCTGGCTCACTTGCCGGACTACGGCCTGCCGGATATGACAAAAATCCTCCAGGGAATGCCCGGTACCGCCCATCAGCTGATTACCACACTGTCGGCCATATTGCTGAAATATGAGCCGCGCCTGAGCCGGATTTACGTGGTGATGCAGGAACAGATTCAGCCCGGTGAACTCCGCTACGCCATTGATGCGGAGCTGAAGGGGGTCGGGCTGGTGCGCTACGGCACGGAATTTATGCCCGAGGGCAGGGTATTAATCCGTCATCTGAAACAACAGCAATACCTCGATGCACGAGCCGCCATCTAGTTATTACTCAGGTTAAAACAGTTATGACAATAAATTCTGAACGCCAACTTAAAACCGGCGGGGATCCGCGCACACTTGCGGATTACGCTGCCTTGCGCGACGAAATGAACAAGCTCACCCATCCGGCACGCCCGGATGTTAACTGGCAACACGCGGAAACGCTCTGTCTGTCACTGTTCGAGCATAACGGTGTGGAGCTACAAACGGCTGCCTGGTATACGCTCGCCCGCACGCATCTCGCCGGCCTCTACGGCATGAATGAAGGGCTGGCGGTACTGGCTGCCCTGGTCGTCCGCCAGTGGGGAAGCCTCTGGCCACAGCCTGTTCATGCGCGAGTTGAAATCCTCAGCGCACTGAGCAAACGCCTGCAACAGGTGGTGAGAACGCTGACGTTGACGTATGCCGATTTAGGGCAGCTTTATCAGGCTGAGGAGGATCTGAACGCTCTGAGTGACATGTTGCAGCGCCTCGAACTTAAGCATGCTGCTCAGCTTGATGCTCTGCGCACGATGATGCAGAACGCAGCAGTGCGTCTGGAAAACAGTGAAAATTCGGGCGTAAGTCTGCCGGGTAACGCGGTAGGGGCCGCGGAACTCCACCTCACAGAACCGACAGAGCGTTGCAAATGGGTTTATGTGGTTCAGCCCGAGTCGTTGCCGAATAAAGAGCCTCCTGTACCCGTGAAGCAGTGGAAGCCATTTGCTGCGGGTATGTTGTTCATGCTGGTGGCAGCCAGCATTGTCGCAGTGGGATGGCAGACGATGCATGCGCCAGATTCAGTACAAACTCAGCTGGCCGCGTCCCTGACTCCTTTACCTGAAGGACTCTCTACAGCACAGTTGCAGGCGCTGCAACAAACGTCACCGCCACCTGAACCGGGGATCAGCAAGACACAGCAGCTGTTAGCGCAGCTTTTACGCCTGAAACCAGACTGGGCAGTAAGCTACGGCGACCGTCTGGTGCAGCAGGCGCTGACGCTGTGGCCTAAAGAGGCCAAACCCCTGGTGCAACAGTGGCACAAGCAGATTAGCGTTGCCGGACTTGCAGAATCAGATCTGAATGGCTGGCATCAGGGAATGACGCAGTTACAGCAGTTGACGAACAGGCTAAACGCGCTGGATGAACAGAAGGGGAAGTACATGACGGTCAGCGAACTGAAATCAGCCGTGTTTGCCATGTCGCAGTCCTTCAGCCATACCGTTCCGCTTGAGGAGCGGCTTCGTCTGCTTTCCATTTTACCTGCCGGGCAACCCCTGTCAGCAGCGCAGCTAAACCAGACCGAACAGCATCTTCAGCAGTTGATTGCCAGCTATGCCCTGCTGAAGCACCAAAAAGAATAATGAGACTGGCGAAAAACACGGAGTTGACATGTCAGCAAGAGAGCGTTTTTTTAAGAAAGTGCAACAGAATATCGGGGACAAACCAATCTATGTTAATACGGCTGAGGCCGAAGTCAGGGCGTTTTGTGAGCGGATGGAGGATCTTGCGCAGCAAATCATTACATGGTTTGAAGGTTCTGGTATTGAAATATTTTTATCTAAAAAACATATCACCGATTTAAGTACGGTTGGCTACAGCCTCAGTAGCGGTATATGTCGTTATGCCATTACGACGATCATTTTGCAAAATGGGGATCGCAGCGTCACCATTATGCCAGAACAGGTGATCAGGGGGCCGGAGAAGGGGTGTGTGACGATGAGTATTAATGTCCCCGATAGTCTGTCGGGGGCGAGGATATTCCATTTAAGCATGGCGCCTGATACAGGCTGGTATATTCGTCGCGGGCATCAAAGTGCAAAAGAGAATATTCTCATGAATGAGGACTGTTTTTTCCAGACTATCGACTATCTGGCCTGAACGTAAGCCACTCTAACGGGAGGGGCGCGTATTAACTACGTTAACTTATTAAGCACCACTAAACAACGGCGCCCTACAGTACCCCTCCTTAAATATATAATTGCCATTTTTGAAGGGGTATCAGCAACCAAACGACAAGCCAGACATTTAGCGTAAAACATGCTTTTTATCCGCCTTAAGTAAAACTGCGCAAATCAAACTGCAAAACAACAAACCAGCGACGAACGTGAGGACAAATTTGTATGGCAATGCTATAACCCTTAATGCCAACCAAAATATAATGTCCCAGGAAAACGTATGCTAAGAAATATTAGTGTCAGAACGTTCATTGTCTATTTCCTTTTATGTGTATTTTTGGTAAGTGATGGAGTTATAGCGCTATTTTCACGAAATTCTTCGCTTTTTATTGCAGTCATAATTGTACAATTCATCGCCTTATTTTTGCTTTGGGCGTACATGACAAAATATCTTGTGACGCCCATCAATACTGTGAAAAAAAGTATTGAAGAAGTGACGTCAGGCAAACTTGGCGTGTCGATACCTGAATTTGGTAACAACTGTGCGGGACGACTGATCCCGGGGATTAATAGTCTCTCCAGCAACATTGCAACGCTGGTCCGTGAGATTCGCGCCTCCTCGCAAACCGCGATGACCCTTTCAGATCAACTCTCTTCACGCAGCGCGCAGCTTTCCGTCAAAACAGAACAGCAGTCAGCTTCGCTGGTGCAAACGGCAGCCAGCATGGAAGAGATGGCTGCAAGTACAAAAAATAATGCCGACAATACCCGTTTAGCCAGCGAACAGGCGAATCTCGCGACGTTGCAGGCGCGTAAAGGCGGAGAATTAATGGGGCAGGTCGCGAACAATATGCAGTCGATTACCGACTGCGCCCAGCAAATGACAGAGATTATCTCGCTGATTGACGGTATCGCTTTTCAGACCAATATTCTGGCGCTTAACGCCGCCGTTGAAGCGGCAAGAGCGGGCGACCATGGTAAAGGGTTTTCTGTGGTCGCGGGTGAGGTGAGAAGCCTGGCGCATCGTAGCGCCGAAGCGGCAAAAAATATTAAGTCACTGATTGAAGTTACCAGCCATAACGTGACGCAGGGCGTTAACGTGGTCTCTGAAGCCGAAAAAAACATGCATGACATTGTTACCGGTTCGGGCAATGTCAGCAGACTGATGGATGAAATATCCGCCTCAACATCAGAACAGGAAAAAGGTATTTCACAAATTACGCAGGCATTGTCAGAGCTTGAACGCGTAACGCAGAGCAACGTGTCAATGGTTGAAGAACTCAATGGATCGTCAGATGTGCTGCGCAATCAGGTGATTGAGCTCCAGACACGAACACGTAATTTCCGTCTGGAAAATGAGTTCCAGACTGATAATGCATTAAAAAGCCGCGAATGGGCGGTGAATTCCTGAACGTATTCAGGACGATGCCTCACATAATTATTGCTTAACCCTCGGCGAAAGCTAGACTGACACCGAAAGAGATAAAACGGTGGAGGCGCTGTGGAGAGCATTAAAGGGTCTGAGGTTAACGTACCTGACGCAGTTTTTGCATGGGTGTTTGATGGACAAGGCGGCGCAAGGCCGCTTGAAGATCAGGATCACATCGACAGCGAACATCCATGCTGGCTGCACCTCAACTACACGCACCCGGACAGCGCCGAGTGGCTCGCGTCCACGCCGCTATTGCCCAACAACGTTCGGGATGCGCTGGCGGGAGAAAGTCTCAGACCCCGCGTCAGCCGGATGGGTGAGGGGACGTTAATTACGCTGCGTTGTATAAACGGCAGTACGGATGAGCGTCCGGATCAGCTGGTGGCAATGCGTGTTTATATGGATGAACGGCTGATTGTTTCCACCCGCCAGCGAAAAGTGCTGGCGCTGGATGACGTCATTAACGATCTGAAAGAGGGCACGGGGCCTACGGATTGCGGCAGCTGGCTGGTGGATGTGTGTGATGCGCTGACCGATCATGCCAGCGAGTTTATAGAAGAACTTCACGATAAAATCATCGATCTGGAAGATAACCTGCTCGATCAGCAAATCCCCCCACGTGGTTTTCTGGCGCTGCTGCGTAAGCAGCTCATCGTGATGCGCCGCTATATGACCCCTCAGCGCGACGTTTATGCGCGGCTGGCCAGCGAACGCATGAGCTGGATGAACGACGATCAGCGCCGCAGAATGCAGGATATCGCTGACCGGCTCGGACGTGGACTGGACGAGATTGACTCATGTATTGCCAGAACGGCAGTCATGGCGGATGAGATAGCCCAGGTGATGCAGGAGTCGTTAGCCAGGAGAACGTACACCATGTCGCTGATGGCGATGGTCTTTTTACCGAGTACCTTCCTGACGGGGTTGTTTGGCGTAAACCTCGGAGGGATCCCCGGCGGTGAATATCACTATGGCTTCACCACGTTTTGCGTCATGTTAGTGGTTTTGATTGGGGGTGTTGCATGGTGGTTGCATCGTAGTAAATGGCTGTAAATTTACGCTTTTCTGAGGCAGAGTCGGCTTCAAAACGACATTTTAATTGAGCGAAGTCAATAAACTCCGACCATGTTAGGTGCAATATTACTCCCGCAGGTGAATGCAACGTCAAGCGATGGGCGTTGCGCTCCATATTGTCTTACTTCCTTTTTTTGAATTACTGCATAGCACAATTGATTCGTACGACGCCGACTTCATAGTCGGCTTTTTTTTTGCCTCCTGTTTATCTGCGTCTACCCTTTAGGGGTCAGCACCCTAATCTGGAGGAAAAGATGAGTATGCTACTTGCCCTGCAACGCCTCAACACCTGGCAGTCCGATCCGGTGCCCACCGATCCGACGCCGATACCCGATCCTGTCCCACGTCCGCAGCCGATGCCGGATCCGCCGCCGGATGAAGAACCGATTAAATTGTCGCATCGTTAGCGCAGATCTGCGAGGATACGCGCCATCTGACTGCAATCATTACCACGAGAGTATATTGTGACCGCTTTTTCCACGCTGAACGTTCTGCCTGAAGCCCAACTGACTAACCTGAATGAGTTGGGCTACCTCACTATGACCCCTGTCCAGGCCGCCGCGCTGCCGGCTATCCTTGAAGGCCGTGACGTGCGCGTGCAGGCGAAAACCGGCAGTGGTAAAACGGCTGCATTTGGGCTAGGCCTGTTACAATACATTGATGCAACCCTGTTTCAGACTCAGTCCCTGATACTCTGCCCGACGCGCGAGCTGGCCGACCAGGTCGCGGGTGAGCTGCGTCGTCTGGCGCGTTTTTTGCCTAACACTAAAATTTTAACGCTCTGCGGCGGGCAACCGTTCGGTGCGCAGCGCGATTCCCTTCAGCACGCGCCGCATATCATTGTGGCAACGCCGGGCCGTCTGCTCGATCACCTGCAAAAAGGCACTGTTTCACTCGATGCACTGCAAACGCTGGTGATGGATGAAGCTGACCGCATGCTGGATATGGGCTTCAGCGATGCGATTGACGAAGTGATCCGCTTTGCCCCAGCCACACGCCAGACGCTGCTCTTTTCTGCCACCTGGCCCGAGGCGATTGCAGCGATCAGCGGGCGCGTGCAGAAGAACCCGCTGACCATTGAAATCGATACTGTCGATGCGTTACCGGCGATTGAGCAGCAGTTCTTCGAGACATCGCAGCAGGGCAAAATTCCACTGCTACAAAAATTGCTGAGCCAACACCAGCCAGCGTCCTGCGTGGTGTTCTGTAATACCAAAAAAGATTGTCAGGCGGTGTGCGATGCCCTGAATGATGCCGGACAGAGCGCATTATCGCTGCATGGCGATCTGGAACAGCGCGATCGCGATCAGACGCTGGTGCGTTTCGCTAACGGCAGCGCTCGCGTGCTGGTTGCAACGGATGTGGCGGCCCGTGGCCTGGATATTAAATCGCTTGAGCTGGTGGTGAATTTCGAACTGGCATGGGATCCGGAAGTGCATGTCCACCGCATCGGGCGTACCGCGCGTGCAGGTAACAGTGGTCTCGCCATCAGCTTCTGCGCACCTGAAGAGGCGCAGCGCGCCAATATTCTTGCGGAAATGCTGCAACTGAAACTCAACTGGGTGAATACCCCTGGTAATATCAGCATCGCTCCGCTGGCGGCGGAGATGGCCACCCTGTGCATCGACGGCGGTAAAAAGGCCAAAATGCGTCCCGGTGACGTTCTGGGGGCGTTAACTGGGGATATCGGTCTCGACGGGGCAGATATTGGCAAGATCACGGTCCATCCTGCGCATGTCTACGTAGCGGTTCGCCAGTCGGTTGCGCATAAGGCCTGGAAGCAGTTGCAGGGCGGGAAGATTAAAGGGAAGACCTGCCGCGTTCGACTGCTGAAATAAGCTTAAAACGCGTCTCAGAAACGATATCTGAGACGCTGCCAGGTTACTTGACTTCTACCACGTTCAGGCGCAGTTCATCGAATTGCGCATCCTCTTCCTCTGGCTGCCAGCCAGCAGGCTGCATCGGGATCTCTTCGCGGTCAAACGCCAGATCCCCGCCATTCACCACCTCTGAACCGTGGTTAATCCCTTTGAAATCGAACAGTTCAACGTCGGCCAGGTGCGAAGGCACCACGTTCTGCATGGCGCTGAACATGGTTTCGATGCGGCCCGGATAGCGTTTATCCCAGTCACGCAGCATGTCGCCAATGACCTGACGTTGCAGGTTCGGCTGTGAGCCGCACAGATTGCACGGAATGATAGGGAAGGCTTTGGCCTGGGAGAAACGCTCAATGTCTTTCTCGCGGCAGTAGGCGAGTGGGCGGATCACGATGTGTTTGCCGTCGTCGCTTATCAGCTTCGGTGGCATTCCCTTCATTTTGCCGCCATAGAACATATTCAGAAACAGCGTTTGCAGAATGTCGTCCCGGTGATGACCAAGCGCAATCTTGGTGGCGCCCAGTTCGGTTGCGGTGCGGTACAGAATGCCGCGACGCAAACGTGAGCAGAGCGAGCAGGTCGTTTTGCCCTCTGGGATCTTCTCTTTAACAATGCCGTAGGTATTCTCTTCTACGATTTTGTACTCAACGCCCAGGTTCTCAAGGTACTCCGGCAGGATATGCTCCGGGAAGCCCGGCTGTTTCTGATCGAGGTTAACCGCGACCAGGGAAAAGTTCACCGGTGCGCTTTGCTGTAGATTGCGCAGGATCTCCAGCATGGTGTAGCTGTCTTTACCGCCCGACAGGCAGACCATGATGCGATCGCCTTCTTCAATCATGTTGAAGTCTGCAATGGCTTCGCCCACGTTACGGCGCAGTCGCTTTTGCAGTTTATTCAGGTTGTACTGTTCTTTCTTGTTAATTTCTTGATTTTGTTGCATCTATTCGTTACTCAGATCTCAAATGGGGCACAGGGTGAGGAAAACGATTTCAAAGCGTCAGCTTCGTGTTCATCTCTTCTATCCATGTAGCATAGATTTCATACACCATCTGCGCATTTACGTGCCCCATCTGGTTAGCGATAAAAGACGGGTTTGCGGCTACCGGTAAAAACCAGCATGCGAAAGTGTGTCGTGTATGGTACGGATTGCAGCGCCGAATGCCAGCACGATTTACAAATGAGCTCCACAGGAGAAGTTTGGTTAAGACTGAAGGGTTGTCTACACTTACAGCTTACGCAGTAAAAACGGAGGTGAAAATGACTGACCGTCCCGTTAATGGTGACCATCCTGATTATAATCCCAGCCCGGATAACCCGGATAAGGATGGAAAAAAACCGAAAGATGATCCTGGCTCAGCGCCTGAATCAGGCGATAAAGATCCAGAGTAATGACCTGCCGCCTTTTCGAAGGCGGTTTTAACACCCATTCGGCCTCTCTATGCGCACCGCTATTCATGTTGTCCTCTTCAACGTTGTCTGATAACCGCTCAGAACCCCTACTGTTTTGCCTGGCGAACAGCTGAGATAAAGCACGGATCTCATTCCCGCGTACCAGCGCGTTTTACATTTCTCCTGCTACGCTTTTGAGGGGGACAAGGGAGCGCTTCTATGAAAAATAAAGACGAGCAGACAGGATTAGTTGGGCTGGCGATTGGTGCCGCCGTTATCGGGCTGGTTTCATCCCAGAAGATCATCAACCGTGAAAGTATTGTCGCTGAGCTGGTAAGGCTCGGCAGGCAGAAGGGGGATGGTGTCGAAGATGAGGTCTTTTTAAAAGCGGCTGAGTTAGTGAGAAAAGGAGTATAACAATGGCTGATATTCGTCATGCACAGTGTCATTGTGGGGCGGTGAAATTTACGGTTGAGCTGACGGACGGCCTGAATACCGCACGTCGATGTAGCTGCTCGTTTTGCAGGATGCGTGGGGCGGTAGTGGTTTCAGCGCCTTTGACGGGCATTAAGGTGACGCAGGGCGCGGACACGCTCACAGAGTACCGTTTCAACACCGGCACGGCGCGCCATTTCTTCTGTTCGATTTGCGGTATTTACACGTTCCATCAACGACGTTCCAATCCCAATGAATATGGTGTGAATGTCGCCTGTCTGGAAAATGTCACGCCATTCGACTTCCCGGAAGTGGCGGTAATGGATGGAGTAAATCACCCTATGGATGGCGACAGCGGGGTAATTGGTTATCTCTCTTTTCGCAAAGAACAGGCGAAACAGCGATAAAATTAGCCCGCAGATCGCTGCGGGCTAACGGGATTAGAACTGGTAAACCAGACCTAACGCTACAATGTCATCCGTACCGATGCCATTGTTTTTGTAGAACGAATCATCTTCATCCAGCAGGTTGATTTTATAATCAACATAGGTGGACATGTTTTTGTTGAAATAGTAGGTAGCACCGACGTCAGCGTATTTCACCAGATCTTTATCGTCCTGGCCATTGCCCAGGTCTTTACCTTTGGACTGTAAATAGGAAATAGCCGGACGCAGACCGAAATCGAACTGATATTGTGCGGTGACTTCGAAGTTCTGGGTTTTGTTTGCCACCGCATCTGCATTGTCGCCGTACGGCGTCATATTGCGGGTTTCGGAATACATTGCTGCCAGATAAATGTTGTTGGCATCGTATTTCAGACCTGCGGTCCATGCATCCGCAGTATCGCCGCCCGCAGTAGTGTAATTTACCTGATCGTTGGTACGGTCAGATGAAGTATATGCCGCACCTGCGCTGAAGCCCATGCCGAAATCGTAGGTTGCGGATATACCGTAACCGTCACCATTTTCATGACGTGTATCACGACCGTTGTTGGTCCCTTCATTGGTAGAGCAGAAATTCTCGTCGCAGTTATTACCTTCATTATTACCCTGATACTGCACCGCGAAGTTCAGACCCTGCACCAGACCAAAGAAGTCGGTATTACGGTAGGTCGCCACGCCGTTTGCACGACCGGTCATAAAGTTATCGGCATAAGTATAAGAGTCGCCACCAAATTCTGGCAGCATATCGGTCCAGCCTTCAACGTCGTACAGGACGCCATAGTTACGGCCGTAATCGAAGGAGCCGTAATCGCCCACCTTCACACCCGCGAAGGCCAGACGCGTCCAGGACTGATTGTCAGAACCTTCGGTGTTGTTTGCCTGAATGTTGTATTCCCATTGTGCGAAGCCGGTCATCATGTCGTTGATTTGGGTTTCACCTTTGAAGCCCAGTCGCATATAGGTTTGATCGCCATCTTTAGACGCGTCGTCAGAGAAATAATGCAGACCATCTACTTTGCCATACAGATCCAGTTTATTGCCGTCTTTATTATAAATTTCAGCTGCGTGAGCGGCGCCAGCCATTAACAAAGCGGGGATCATCAGTGCCAGTACTTTTCTTTGCATTTTGATTATTCCTTTGCAGTTATTTTTTTATTACTTCGTGAACTTTCCGGGCTGGAAAGCTGTCCCATGCTAAATCACTCTGACGGCGGATGAATAAAATATAATTGTTACGGGTTAAGTAAAATCTAAACTAAATGATGCGGTTGAAATAACGATAGATGTCATGAATGAATTATGATAATCAATACAAAATAAAAATTATTAATTACGTGGAAAACAAGGTAACCTCCACGCCGTTATATGCCTTTAAGATTTTTTCATCCATAATTCACGTGAATATTGTTCAGAACATTGAGGCAATTTTCACCGATCTTCTGGATTCGCCCGGTGCACGTGCATCGGGCTTTTTTTGGCAAAAAAATGCCCGGACAAGCCGGGCATAAAGTTATTCACTGGTCGATTTTTCGGCTTTCCCCGCCAGTTGCGCCAGGAAGTCATAACGCTTCTGTAGATCCGCTGCCGCATCCTTCCATAGCTGCTCTGCCACTTCTGGCTGTTGAGCGTTCAGCCTGCGGAAACGCTGCTCCTGAAGTAAGGTTTCGGCAAGGGCGTCTGACGGCGGACGCGAATCCAGCGCCAGCGGCAATTTCCCTTCATCGGCACGGCGCGGGTCGAAGCGGTACAGTGGCCAGAAGCCGGTTGCGGTGAGCTGACGCATCTGGTCGTGGCTGAGCGCCAGATCGTAGCCATGCTCCTCACACGGACTGTAGGCGATAATCAGCGACGGCCCTGGATACGCTTCCGCTTCCTGAATGGCTTTCACCGTCTGGTTGAGCTGCGCCCCCAGCGAAATCTGCGCGACGTAGACGTGTCCATACATCATCATGCTGACGCCCAAATCTTTACGCGCCTTGCGCTTGCCGTGCTCACCAAATTTCGTGACCGCCCCCAATGGCGTTGCTTTCGAGGCCTGTCCGCCGGTGTTGGAATAGCACTGAGTATCGAGCACCAAAATATTGACGTTTTCGGTCAGGCTCAGGACATGGTCAAGACCACCGAAACCAATATCGTAGGCCCACCCGTCGCCGCCGATCAGCCAGACAGATTTTTCAACCAGCGCGTCAGCATCAGTGAGGAGTTGTTCAGCCCCTTCAACACCCTGAAGCGCGTTGCGCAGTTCAGCAACCTGCGCGCGACGAACGTCAGGTGTGGCCTCCGCATGCAGGGCATCATTCAGTTCTGCCGGGATCTTATCGGCAAACTGTGCCAGCAGACGCATTACGCGGGCGCGGTGCTGATCGACCGTCAGACGGAATCCCAGACCAAATTCTGCGTTGTCCTCGAAAAGCGAGTTTGCCCACGCCGGGCCGCGACCGTTCGCGTCGGTGGTGTATGGCGTGGACGGCAGGTTACCCCCGTAGATCGACGAGCAGCCCGTCGCGTTGGCAATCAGCATTCGGTCACCGTAAAGCTGAGTGAGCAGTTTGATATACGGTGTTTCGCCGCAGCCGGAGCACGCCCCGGAGTACTCGAAGAGCGGGGTGATGAGCTGCGAGGTACGAATGTCAATGCGTTCCAGCTTGTTGCGATCGATTTCGGGCAGGTCGAGGAAGAAATCATAATTCACTTTCTCTTCTTCAACATGTTCAAGACGCGACATCATATTGATGGCTTTGATTGACGGGTCCTGACGATCTTTCGCCGGGCACACCTCGACGCACAGGTTACAGCCGGTACAGTCTTCCGGCGCCACCTGTAGGACATATTTCTGACCACGCATATCGCGGGATTTTACATCCAGCGAGTGCAAACTTTCCGGCGCGCCATCTAACGCTTCTGGCGACACCACTTTGGCGCGAATGGCCGAGTGCGGGCAGGCCGCCACGCAGTGGTTGCACTGGGTGCACAGCTCTTCTTTCCAGATGGGAATCGCTTCGGCAATGTTGCGTTTTTCCCAGCGGGTCGTGCCCATCGGCCAGGTTCCGTCAGGCGGAAGCGCAGAGACGGGAAGGGTGTCGCCCAGTCCGGCAAGCATCGCCGCCGTGACGGTTTTGACGAAATCCGGGGCGGCGTCAGACACCACTGGCGGCCGGTTCGGACTGCTGGCATTGACCGGCTGCAACGGCACCGCGAACAGCGATTCGCGGGCCAGCGCCAGCGCCTGCCAGTTGCGCTCAACCAGTTCCTGACCTTTGCTGCTGTAGCTTTTGGCGATTGCACCCTGAAGCTCCATCAGCGCGCTGTCGCCCGGCAGAATATTGGTCAGGTGGAAGAACGCCATCTGCATAACCGTATTGATGCGCGCCGCCAGGCCGCATTCGCGGGCGATCTTCGCGGCGTTAATGACATACAGGCGCGCCTGTTTCTGGTTAAGCACCGCCTGCACTTCCTGGGGCAGGCGTGCCCAGACCTCGTCGGCGCTGTAAGGGGTGTTGATCAGGAAAATACCGCCGGGCTTCAGGCGCTCGGCCATCTGATATTTATCAATGAACTGGAGCTGGTGACAGCCAACAAAATCCGCCTGAGAAATCAGGTATGCCGAGCGGATCGGGTGTTCGCTGACGCGCAGATGGGAGACGGTCAGTCCGCCCGCTTTTTTGGAGTCGTAGACGAAATATCCTTGCGCATACCACGGCGTAGAGTTGCCGATAATTTTGATGTTGTTCTTGGTCGCCGAGACGCTGCCGTCGCTACCCAGACCGTAGAACAGCGCTTCCAGTTTCGCATTCGAGGGCAGGGTGTTTTCCGGCAAGGGGAGAGAAAGGTTAGTCACGTCATCATAAATGCCGACCGTAAAGCGCGGCTTCGGTTTTGCCTCGCGGAGTTCAGCAAATACCGCCAGGACGCACTCCGGCCCGAACTCTTTGGAAGACAATCCATAACGCCCGCCAATGACGCGCGGCAGCGTTTCGCGCTCACCGCGGTTAAACGCCTCAGCCAGAGCGGTCATCACATCCAGATAAAGTGGCTCAGCCTGTGCGCCAGGCTCTTTGGTGCGGTCCAGTACCGCCACTGCACGCGCGCTGTCCGGCAGGGCTGCGAGCAGGTGTTTCGCTGAGAAGGGACGGTAGAGGCGAACTTTGAGCACGCCAACTTTTTCACCACGCGTCAATAGCTCATCAACCACCTCTTCACAGGTGCCAATGGCGGAGCCCATCAGGACGATCACGCGCTCGGCCTGCGGATGACCGTAATATTCAAACGGCTTATATTCGCGGCCCGTCGCAGCGGCAAAATCGTCCATCGCCTGTTCAACGTGTTCATAGACCGCGTTGTACCACGGGTTTGTCGCCTCGCGGGACTGGAAATAGGTATCCGGGTTCGCAGAGGTACCCCGGATCACCGGATGTTCCGGATTGAGGGCGCGAGCGCGATGCGCATCGATGTCAGCCTGCGGCAGCAGATTAAGAATAGTGTCGTCCGGTAGCGGAACGATTTTATTGATCTCGTGGGACGTACGGAAACCATCGAAGAAATGAATAAATGGCACTCGGCTTTTCAGCGTGGCGATATGCGAAATCAGCGCGAAGTCCTGCGCTTCCTGCACGCTGCTGGCGCAGAGCATAGCGCAGCCGGTCTGACGCACGGCCATCACATCTGAGTGGTCGCCAAAAATAGAGAGAGCGTGAGTGGCTACGGTGCGTGCGGCAACGTGCAACACAAACGGCGTTAATTGCCCTGCCAGCTTGTAAAGCGTGGGGATCATCAACAGCAGCCCCTGAGACGACGTGAACGAGGTCGACAGGGCACCGGTCTGCAACGCACCATGCACGGTGGCAATGGCACCGGCTTCGGACTGCATCTCTACAACTCGCGGGACATCGCCCCAGACGTTTTTTATCCCATTACCAGCCCAGGCGTCAGCCTGTTCAGCCATCGTGGAGCTGGGAGTGATGGGGTAGATGGCGATCACTTCGCTGGTACGAAACGCAACAGACGCGACTGCACCATTGCCGTCAATAGTTTGCATAGGACAACACCCTTACATTGCGCAAAAAGAGGGGCCTGAAAAACGACGACAGACCCTGAATATTATCTGTGTATTTTAGCAAAGCTCAGGTTTTACGATTTTCGCTTTTGTGTCCTTGGTATGCGCTGTATCAATGACTCGATGGCTACTCGCGTTAAAAAATTGCGAGAAATTGTTACCAGGGCGCATAAATACGCACATCCGCTCTCGACGATGCGGCGCGTGATGCCTATTATGCATAGGTTTCGCGTTAATTATGGGGAGGAAGGTATGCGTTCAGCATTTTGGGTCGGATGTGCCGCGTTACTGTTGTCGGCATGCAGCAATGAACCTGTACAGCAGGCGACAGCGGCACACGTTACGCCAGGTATGCGGGCGGCGATGTCCAGTTCAGGTCAGGCCAACTGCGCAATGATCGGCGGTTCACTCTCCGTTGCCCGTCAGCTCGATGGCTCCGCCATCGGCATGTGCGCATTGCCAAATGGCAAACGCTGTAGTGAGCAGTCGCTTGCCGTAGGTTCGTGCGGAAGCTACTGAGTTATTCAACTCGCTTAAACATCAATGTTTTATTGGCTGTCGCCAGGGTTAACTGGTCTTCGGTCAGGTCTACCTGTGCGCCTGTGCGTAGCATATCGGCGATGGTCTGATCCAGTTCATTTAGCTGCGGCTCGGTGCAGAGTTTCCGCGTCATTGCCAGCGTTTTGACCGTCAACTCTCCTTCGGACAGTTTCCCCTGGCCGTTGAAGCCGTTGCACATTGTGCCGGAGACGACAATGTTGTTAATCAGGCTGATATTGGGTTGCGCACTGAAGCGAATTTCAGGCTGGGTTTTCCCGCCTTTAACCGCTTTGCCATCCACATTTTCCAGAACGAAACGATGATTCTCTAGCTGTTCGGTCTGAACGGAGGCTTTACCAGGATTAACGCATCCAGCCAGTGCGAGGCTGATTAAACTTACTGCCGCGAGCTTTTTCATTTTTTTTCTCAAACTATCAATACCGTAAATATTTTTTCAGTGTAACCATACCCTCCTGGGTGTTAATGGGGTTTATCTGAAAGTGCGGGAAGGGACCGGGCGGCGGCGCACCCGGTCAGTGAGTTAGTGCGATTTAAATCCGGCTGCGGCCATCAGCATTTTAAAGAGCATACTTACGCAGGCCAGCGCCAGAACGCTGCCGCCCCAGATGATGGCAAGCCACATCAAACGTTTCCATACAGGTTGTTGCATCAGTGATAACCCTCCCCATGCTGTACTTTTCCGCGAAAAACGTAATAACTCCAGAAGGTGTAGACCAGAATCACGGGAATGATCAACAGTGCACCCACTAACATAAAGCCCTGGCTTTGGACTGGCGCAGCGGCCTGCCACAGGGTAATGTCCGGCGGGATAATATGCGGCCAGATGCTGATCCCAAGCCCGCTAAAGCCAAGAAAAACCAGCCCTAATGTCATAATAAACGGCAGAGTATGGCTCGCAGGATCGTTCAGGCAGCGCCACTGGCACAGACTCAGGATCGCAACCAGCGCAGGAACGGGCAGCAGATAAAACAGATTCGGCAGCGTAAACCAGCGCGCAGCAATAGCTGGTTGGGCGAGAGGGGTCCAGATACTGATTACTGCAATGAATACCAGAAGCAGGAGCAGAAGCACTTTCGATACCTGACGCATCCGCTGTTGCAGGGCATTTTCGCTTTTCATTACCAGCCACGTTGAACCTAGCAGCGCGTAAGCCACTACAAGACCCGCACCGCAGAAAAAATTGAACGCGGTAAACCAGTCAAACGGACCACCGCTGTAAGCGCGACCAGTGACGCTGAACCCATGGATGACCGCGCCGACGGTGATGCCCTGGCTAAAGGTCGCCACAATTGATCCACCAATAAAGGCCTTATCCCAGAACGGGCGGTGCGCCGGAGTGGCCTTGAAGCGAAATTCGAAGGCGACGCCACGAAATATAAGCCCGATCAGCATTATTGTCAGTGGAATGGTTAGCGCGTCGATGATAACCGCATAGGCGAGAGGAAAGGCGCCAAACAGGGCCGCACCGCCAAGCACCAGCCAGGTTTCATTGCCATCCCAGACGGGAGCCACGCTATTGACCATCACGTCGCGGTCGTCCGCATTCGGCGTTGCCGGAAACAGGATGCCTATCCCCAAATCAAAACCGTCCATCACGATATACATCAACGTGGCGAAAACGATAATCACGAACCAGATAATGGAAAGATCGATACCCATTACGGTTACTCCTTAAATTCAGTGGTGACGGCAGAAAGCGGACGAGCAGGGCGGCCATCGGATTCAGTCGCGAAGGATTCATGGGGCTGCGGCCCTTTTTTAATCAGACGCACCATATAGCTGTAACCCACGCCGAATACCGCGGTATAAACCACGAAGAAGGCCAGCAAACTGACGCTCATGTGCAGATCGCCATGCGCGGAAACCGCATCCTTTGTACGCTGTAGACCATAGACGACCCAGGGCTGGCGGCCGACCTCCGTTGTTACCCATCCGGCGAGGATCGCGATCAGCCCGGACGGCCCCATCAGCAGGGCAAACCACAGGAAGGAACGTGAGGTATAAAGTCGCTGTTTATAACGCAGCCAGATTGCCGTCACGCCCAGGAGCAGCATCAACATTCCCAGGCCGGCCATGATGCGGAAAGACCAGAAGACAATGGTGGCGTTCGGACGATCTTCTTTTTGGAACTCCTTCAATGCCGGAACCTGTTTATCGAGACTGTGGGTCAGGATCAGGCTGCCGAGAGCGGGAATTTCCAGGCCAAAACGGGTCCGTTCCTGCTCCATATCCGGCCAGCCAAATAGCAGCAGTGGGGTAGGCTCACCCGGCGGATTCTCCCAGTGGCCTTCTATGGCGGCTATTTTCGCTGGCTGGTATTTTAAGGTGTTAAGCCCGTGCATATCCCCCACCAGCGCCTGGACTGGGGCCACGATCAACGTCATCCACAACGCCATGGAAAACATGGTGCGAATAGCGGGCGTATTGTTTCCGCGCAGCAAATGCCAGGCCGCGGAAGCACCGACAAACAGCGCGCTGCTGAGAAATGCCGCTATTGACATGTGCAGCAGGCGGTAAGGGAAGGAGGGGTTAAACACCACGGCAAACCAGTCCACCGGAACGACCTGACCGTTGATGATTTCATACCCTTGCGGTGTCTGCATCCAGCTGTTTGACGAGAGGATCCAGAACGTAGACATGAGGGTCCCCAGTGCGACCATGCAGGTCGAAAAGAAGTGCAGCCCCGGCCCGACCTTATTCCAGCCAAACAACATTACCCCGAGGAACCCCGCCTCAAGGAAGAACGCGGTAAGCACTTCATAGGTCAGCAGGGGGCCGGTAATACTGCCCGCGAACTGGGAAAACCCACTCCAGTTAGTGCCAAACTGATAAGCCATCACCAGGCCGGAGACCACGCCCATCCCAAAGTTGACGGCGAAGATCTTCGACCAGAAATGGTACAGCGAGCGCCAGACGGGATTTTTTGTTTTCAACCACAGCCCTTCCAGCACGGCGAGATAGCTCGCCAGGCCAATGGTTATCGCCGGAAAAATAATATGAAAGGATACGGTAAAGGCGAACTGTATTCGCGCAAGATGAAACGCATCTAAACCAAACATGCACTGCCTCAATGTTAAACGGTGTACTGTTATGATAGAGAGGCGGCAAATGAGATATCAGAAGCAGAAATCGATAATTTATCTATAACAGTTGTGGGAAAAGCTGAACTTTATCTGGCTGATATAGGTAACAAGGAAGAATAAAAAATTTCTTTTTATGATTTTTACGCATTAAACAGCTTGCTATGTCGCCAGCAACATGCGTTAATGGATTTCTGGTTTTGAATCCAAATAAATATCTGACGTAGTTTTATAAAGCAGTTCTCATCACGTTGTGCCTCTCCGCAGCCTCTCTTGGGTCTTTATCTACATTCCGATTAGTTTTGTATCGAACCATTTATTGCCTGATCGGCTCATGAGTAATTTACGTTTTTACGTTTACAGGAGAATCCTATGACTTCTTATATCCATTTCCGCTGCCCATGCTGTCATGGCTCGCAGTACCGCACCTCAGCTTTTGATGTGTCTGACAAAAATCCGTTCGGCGCGAAATGCATTTTCTGCAAATCGTCGATGATCACGCTCGACCACCTGGCCGCAGCGCGTTCTGCTCAGAATCACATTACAGAGTACCGCAAGTAATCTGCCGCGTTTCCTATAACAGTTAGCAAAATCTTCTCTTTTTCTCCTGCTGATATACACTGTCAGCAATAAGGAGAATCTGATGAAAAAATACCAGCGTCTGGCGCAACAAATTATCTCGCAGATTGAGCTTGGCGTATGGTTGCCGGGCGATAAGCTGCCTTCTCTGCGAGAGCAGGTGGCAAGCAGCGGCATGAGTTTTATGACCGTGGGCCACGCGTATCAGATGCTGGAAAGTCAGGGGCGCATTGTTGCCAGACCGCAGTCAGGCTATTACGTTGCCGCCCGCCCGACCACACACCAGCCAGCACCGCCCGCGCAGGTGATGCGCGATGAAGTAGTTGACATCAACACCTATATCTTCGACGTGCTACAGGCCAGCCGCGACCCCTCCGTTGTCCCTTTTGCCTCGGCATTTCCCGATCCGCGCCTATTCCCGCTTCAGCAACTCAACCGCTCGCTGGCTAATGTCAGTAAAACGGCCACGGCCATGAGTGTGATTGAAAACCTGCCGCCGGGTAACGTCGACTTACGTCATGCCATTGCCCGTCGCTACGCTCAGCAGGGGATGAATATCTCCCCGGACGAAATTGTGATCACCGCGGGCGCGCTCGAAGCACTCAACCTTAGTTTGCAGGCTGTCACTGAACCAGGTGACTGGGTTATCGTTGAAAACCCCTGTTTTTATGGCGCACTCCAGGCACTTGAACGTCTGAAACTGAAAGCGCTGTCGGTTGCTACTGACGTGCGTGAGGGCATCGATTTCAGTGCCCTTGAGCAGGCGTTAAATGATTATCCGGTGAAAGCCTGCTGGCTGATGACCAACAGTCAGAACCCGCTCGGCTTCACGCTGAGTGCAGAGAAGAAAGCTCAGCTGGTGGCCTTATTAACCCGGCATAACGTCACGCTGATTGAAGACGATGTTTACAGCGAACTCTACTTTGGCCGCGAAAAGCCGCTTCCGGCAAAGGCCTGGGATAAGCAGGATATGACGTTGCACTGCTCCTCATTCTCTAAGTGTCTGGTGGCCGGTTTCCGTATTGGCTGGGTGGCGGCGGGAAAACATGCGCGCCGTATTCAGCAGTTACAGCTGATGAGTACGTTATCCACCAGCTCCCCCATGCAGCTGGCGCTGGTGGATTACCTGGCGACCAAACGTTACGACGCCCACCTTCGTCGCCTGCGGCGCACGCTTGCTGAACGCAAACAGCAGGCCTGGCAATCGCTTTTGCGCCATATGCCTGCTGGCGTCAAAATCCATCATAACGACAGCGGCTACTTTTTATGGCTGGAACTGCCTGAACAGCTGGATGCGGGGCAGTTGAGTGAAAAGGCATTAATTCATCAAATCAGCATTGCGCCCGGCAAAATGTTTTCCACCTCCAATATCTGGACACCGTTTTTCCGTTTCAATACCTCATGGGGATGGGGCGAGCGGGAGGAGCAGGCGGTCGTCCAGCTGGCGGCGTTAATTCGCGAAATGATGCTGCCCCCAGTCACACCTTGATGAAAATTCCTGAAGCGACATGATGCGCGGTCTACCTTTAGTAAGGGAGTGCGGATTGGTGACGTGACGTTGTCACTCATCGACCCGCCAGAACGTGTGCTGACAGCGAAAACTATGTCGATTTCAACAGGACGATGCTATGCAAAATCAACTGCTGATTAATGGTGAACTGGTGACCGGCGAGGGTGAGAAGCAGGCGGTTTACAATCCTGCCACGGGTGAAGTATTGCTGGAGATTGCTGAAGCGTCGGCAGCACAGGTGGACGCTGCCGTCCAGGCTGCCGATCGCGCGTTCACTGAGTGGGGGCAAACGACGCCCAAAACGCGCGCCGAAAGTTTGTTGAAACTGGCTGATGTGATAGAAGCCAACGCTGACGCGTTCGCACAACTGGAGTCGCTAAATTGCGGGAAACCGCTGCACTGTGTCCAGGGAGATGAGATCCCGGCCGTGGTCGATGTGTTTCGCTTCTTTGCCGGGGCCGCCCGCTGCCTGAATGGGCTGGCTGCCGGAGAATACCTCGAAGGACATACCTCAATGATTCGCCGCGACCCGGTTGGCGTTGTCGTCTCTATCGCGCCCTGGAACTATCCTCTGATGATGGCGGCGTGGAAGCTGGCGCCCGCGCTGGCGGCGGGAAACTGTGTCGTCATCAAGCCGTCTGAAATCACCCCGTTGACGGCGCTGAAGCTGGCGGAACTGGCGAAAGATATCTTCCCGCCAGGCGTGCTCAACGTGCTGTTTGGTCGCGGCAAAACCGTAGGAGATCCGCTGACCGGTCACGAAAAAGTCCGTATGGTTTCTCTCACCGGCTCTATTGCTACCGGAGAACATATTATCGGGCATACCGCATCTTCAGTTAAACGTACCCATATGGAATTGGGCGGAAAAGCCCCGGTCATTGTCTTTGACGATGCAGATTTGGATGCCGTGGTTGAAGGCGTGCGTACGTTTGGTTTCTACAATGCTGGTCAGGATTGTACCGCAGCCTGTCGTATCTATGCCCAGAAGGGGATTTACTCCGCGCTGGTCGAAAAGCTGGGCGCAGCTGTTACCAGCCTGAAAATGGGCGCGCCGGACGATACATCAACGGAGCTGGGCCCGCTCAGCTCCGCCGCGCATCTTTCCCGCGTTTGTGCTGCCGTGGACGAAGCCAAAACCCTTGGACATATCCGCGTCGTCACCGGTGGCAGTAAAAAAGAGGGGGCAGGATATTACTTCCAGCCAACGCTGCTGGCCGGGGCGAAGCATGAAGATGCGATCGTCCAGCGCGAAGTGTTTGGCCCGGTGGTCAGCGTGACAGAATTTGAGGATGAAGCGCAGGTGCTGAACTGGGCTAACGATTCGCAATACGGCCTGGCCTCGTCCGTCTGGACAAAAGACGTCGGACGCGCCCATCGCCTCAGCGCACGGTTGCAGTATGGCTGCACCTGGGTCAATACCCATTTTATGCTGGTGAGCGAAATGCCGCACGGCGGGATGAAGTTATCCGGTTACGGAAAAGATATGTCGGTCTACGGACTTGAGGATTACACGGTAGTCCGACATGTCATGTTTAAACACTAAACCCTCATGCCCGGCGCAGTGCCGGGCGATTCAGCTTACCAGCCACATACCTCGTGTTCATTTTCCGTATCGTAGGCGCGAACGGTGTTCACCAGATCCTTCACGACATCTGCCGCGACGTCCGGGATCAACAGCTCCATTGGCGCTTGTGTTTCATAATCCACCGACACGCCGTTGCTGTTGTTGGTGACGGTCACGGTATAGGTAGCCTTACCCATTATTTACTCCTTATGCGTGTTGACCACTTTACCGATGCCCGCACCGCTGAGCGTGACGGCAGGATCCGCGAAAAAGTCGATATTAAAATAGGTGTCGTCGGTCAGTAGCTCAATGCGGTGCCATTTTTGTGGTGGGGAGATGCCAAAAGAACCGGCCTCAATGACCACTTCCAGATCGGGTTCGGTGGCGTCGCCATCGGCAAAGCCAAAGTAACGCACTGCACCCTGCATGACGGATAACCGACCGTACACGCCGGCTTTGGTGTTGTGATGGGTAAAAAGCGCTTTTGGGGCGGTCTCTTTATTCCAGAACGGCGTCGAGCGGGTATGAACAAAGTTTTCAGGAATACGTAACATCATAGTTTCCTTCATGTTGGCGGGCGCTTAAAGGGACTTAAGCACCTCAGGTTCAACAAAGAATTCAATATTGAACAGGGTGTCGTCGGTCATCACCTCAATGTGGTGCCATCTCTCTGGCGGGAAAACGCCGAAACGACCCGCTTCAATGACGAGCTCGCTGTCAGGCTCAGGTGTAAATTCATCAGCATAGCCCAGATAACGCACCGCGCCGCGCATCACCGACAGGCGAGGGTAAACGCCCGGGCGCGTGCCCGTATCAAGGTGACGTTTAAAAATGCCGGCGGGGGCCGTTTCTTTGTTCCAGAAAGGCGTGGAACGGGTGTGAATGCAACTCTGCGGAATGCGTAGCATGTTTCCTCCCTTAAAAGCCTGCTGTTATTAAACTGCTTTCTGCGGGGATGAATTTATCAATAAGTGCATTTAATATGCATCTTATCAATAATAACCGTTTTGCTTTACCCGGCGTTGTTACACAAGGTACTCAGTTGTTATTATCCTTAGTATTTAAGTGGTTATGATGTAACGAAAAAACTTGATCTGTGTCAACATATGACGCATATTGCGTGCGGTTATTTTTCGGCTCAGGTAAACAGAATGACGTTGTATCAAAAGATGTTGGTGTTCTACGCAATCATGGCCTCCATCTGCGCATTAATCACCTGGTTCCTGTCTAAAGATCGTAAACGTATTCGCCTGTTGAGCGCATTCCTGGTGGGTTCCACCTGGCCGATGAGCTTTCCTGTTGCCCTGTTGATCTCTCTTTTCTGAAGCACGCTTCCAGAATCGGCATCCAGCCATAGCATTCCATACATTGAGGCTGTATAAATATACAGTCCGTCATACATGGAGTGCTTATGAACAGTTTCTATTCGCAGCAAGCAGGCTGCACGGTGCGCTGGCAGGATCTTCCCGGTTTCGGTGACCCGGTTGTGTTTATCCACGGGTTGGGCTGTGCATCGTCGTATGAATATCCTCGTATTGTCTGTGATACCCGTTTCGGGGGGCGCAGAGCCATTCTGATCGATCTTCCCGGTAGCGGTTACAGTGACAAACCTGACAACTACCGTTATCGCACGAGCGAACAGGCGCAGGTGGTGGTTGAACTGTTAAACCATCTCGGCCTGGATAGTCTATGGCTGTATGGTCATAGCATGGGGGGGAGTATCGCGATCGAAACGGCAGCACTGTTAACGTCGCGCGTTAAGGGCCTGATAGTATCTGAACCCAATTTTCATGCGGGTGGCGGGATGTTCAGCCGGGCAATTGCGGCCCAAACGGAACAACATTTTCTGGAACAGGGCTATGATGACATGCTGCGGGCGGAAACGACGGCGTGGTCTGGAAGCCTTCAAAGCAATGCCCCCTGGGCCGTCTGGCGCGGCGCAACGAGCCTGGTCAAGGGCGTTAAACCCGACTGGGAACACCTGTTTTTGTCATTGAGCTGCCCGGTCATGTTAGTTTTTGGTGAGTGGTCCCTGCCTGATGAAGATTTTAATCGCCTGCAACAAAACGGCGTTGCTGTAAAAATTATCCCTGATGCGGGCCATTCAATGTCCTGGGAAAACCCGTCAGCGTTGGCTCAGGCTTTGTCTGGCTTCATAAACGGATCATGAAGGGGTAGCCCGCATTGCTGCGGGCTGCAATGATTAAGACAGCAAGGCAGACAAGGCTTTCCGCGCATCAGGCTTAATGTCATACGGGCACTGATAATCCACATTCTCAATCGCGCGGGTGTAGAGCGCAACCAGCCAGTCATAAACATAGGCTGTCGCCGCATGAACAGGCTGCTCGCCAAGTCGGGTAAGACGGGGTGAAGCGTTGCTCACAACTGGCGTCACAAAAATTGGCTGACCTTTGCGGATCCGGCTTGCAGGCCGTTCAGAAACGGGCGTCAGTTCATAGCCAAGCCAGCTAATGAAATTGCCTGTCGCGGCATGCAGCTGCGCAGCACTGCTTTTATCTGTTTCTGCAATGCGTTGCAGTTGCAGCGGCAGATCCAGCCGGTAGCTGGTAACGATCAGCACATCCGCAATCTGCTGCAATACCTCTGGGTCCAGGCCCAGACGGGCGGCGGCCGCGTCGTTGCGACTCCACTGACGAAGATGGTTAACCCACACGTTATGGGCCAGTCGCGCCTTGTCTTTGGTCTGCAACGCGCCTGGATATTCCGGCGTCTCTTCCGCAAACAGATCGATAACGTCGTTAAACAGGCCGTTGACCTTTTCCTCACGGGGCTGGTGAACCGTCAGCAGCGTCTCAAACGCGTTTAACGGCGGCAGAAGCCCCTCAAGCAGTTCACCATGACGAGCGGCGCTGCCTTGCAGCGTTCGGACCATTTTTTCGGCCTCTGCCCGCCCTGCGCCTGGCTCCTGAGTGAGTGGGGCGACGTATGCGCGCATCAGCGTCGAAAGAGACTGTTGCAACAGCCTTTTCAGCGCGTGGAGACGCTTCTGGCGCTGTGCTGGAAGGGTAGCCTGCGACAGCCATTCAATTACCCGCTGCATGCTGTGGGTTTCGAGCGCCTGGAGCGTGCCCCAGCGCAGACCCGGCTGGCCCAGCAACTGTTGCACCGCTTCGTCCAGATTCTGCTTTGTGGTAAACCGCGCATCGTGAGGGGTAATGGCCCAGACCAGGCCCGGCAACGCGGACTCTTCCACCGGCTGCGTCTCTTTGACCCAGTTTTGCAGGAGCCTGGCCGTTTTTGCCGTCTGCTGGTGGTGGGCCGTCGCATTGCAGATAACCAGGACATCAGGCTGTATGTGCTGACGATAATGCTCCAGCAACCACAGGCATTTTGCCTGCGTCATCAGCGGCGTGTTTTCCTCAGAAATGGCCGGAATATCAATAATATCTACGTTATCCAGAACGCAGTTTTCAACGGGCAGCACCACTTCGCGGGTCAGGCAGGCCAGCACATCGACGGGCAGGCTAATGGCATTAAGCAACTCGCCGTTATTTACCGGATGAAGCAATGTTTCCTGCGCTTCCGGCACGGTAAAGGCCCCGTGAGTAAGGAAACCTTCACACGGCAGACCAAAACTGTCCACCAGCAGACTCAACGGCGCCGCAAGCGCGCTGGCATGGCTGGTTTGATGCAGCACCTGGGCGAGTTTAAGCCACTGCTGGGTTAACTCCTGCTGCTCACCCCACAGCAGAGACCAGACGCTGGCGCGGGTGCTGAGATCAAGCGACGGAACCAGCAGGGCAAACTGGTGCCACAGGGCATCATCAATATGCTGCTTAGCGCCGGGTACTACGGTTTGCCAGAACCGGGCAACGGTCGCGACTTCCTGCGCCGTTATTCCCGGCACGCTGTGCGGCTGACGCAGCGTACGCCACTTCTCAAGCCGGGCTTCAATCACCGATTTATCCACCGCACGGATCTGCGGATCCAACGTGGTGCGGGCGATAAACAGCTGTACCAGCTCGGCCTCCGTTACCAGGCTCAGGCGCAGGGGAAACGCGTCGTCTGCGACCTCGCTGGTCGCTCTGGTGAAACGCACGGCCATATTGGTCGGCGCATGCCCGGGGTTAATATGCGAGAAGTAATCAAACGTGCGTTGACCCGGCGTAACGTTCAGCCGTTCGTCGCCGCTGCCGCACAGGGAGGCCAGCAGATGCGCTTTCGCGGCCTGCGAGTGGCCGTATAAGCCGATGCTGCCCTGGCAGACAAGGGCACGTTCGAGGGCCTCTTCACGCGCGCGCGCGGCGTTAAGGCGGGCAAGCAGGGCGTCGGCTTCGTTATCCAGCATCGGGGCGTGCTGTCGCGTCTCGTTGATCCACCCGATTAAGGCCTGAGTGGTGGCAGTCGTCGCAGTCATTTAAGGTATACGCTCCCGCTGTCGATCCAGTAGTGGCTGCCGCTGTGTCGGCGATCGGCCAGAGTATTCAGTTTAAAGGTCAGGGCGTCCGGCGGCACTGGCGTGCCGTCCTGTAGCCAGGCATCACTCAGCTCGAAAGATTCCGGGCCCTCCTGCTTACTGCCGCCACACAGCTTCAGGCGCACGTTCAGTACGCCGTCGCCCGCAATGGCTTTCGCCAGCTCGGCAGAGTTGATGCTCAGGGTATAGAGCGGCGTCGCGGGCCAGCGGGCATTGGCCAGTTGCCGGAAGCCGAGCGTAACGTTGCCGCGCAGCGGGAAGTGCAGACGGGCGTCCAGTTTCGCGCCGGGTTTATCGAGGTCGATATCGTGATACCAGACGTTCTCGTCCCGCAGGGTATTGATGGTGTTATCCAGCACGCCCAGATAGCGCACCGTAGAGTACGCGCCGATATCTGCTGCTTTAAAGTTAAAGCGCGGCAGACGAAGATCCAGCGCCAGACTGCAGAGCATCGCACCCACGGCGGCGGTGGATTTCGGGTTGCCGATCCGTCCCTGCTGGCTGAACGGATACCATTCATGAACCTGGTATTTATCCAGCCAGACGATGCGGTTGACGGGCACCGGTTGCAGGTGGCGAATCAAGGCCTGAACGCCTGGCAGACAGCCTGGCCGTCCCGTGATCAGCAGAATATCGCAGCTGTAGTGAGAGATCGCCTCACATACCGCATGCAGCGGGGCGGCAAGCGTGAACTGACCCGCCAGCATCGCGTCCTGCATCTCGCGGAAACTGACGTGCAGCGGGACGCTGAACAGATCAAAGTGTTCTGAGCCGGCAGGCAACGCATGGTCGATCGCCTGCTGGAGATAGTTCATCACGTTGCGGGTCGGTTTTTGCGCAAGCAGATCGCCAAAGGTGGCATGCAGCCCGGCCAGCGGATCGTCAACATCGCTCGATTCCCACGCCGCCAGGATCGCGTGACCGATCGGCATAAAGAGCTGAAGTGCCGTCTGCTGGCGCAGGACCGCCTGGGTATCGATCCGCCCGGAGTCACCGAACAGGGATGCCATCAGCTGGGAGGCATCGGCTATGCCGGATTTCTGAAGCTGGGTTTGCAGTGCGGGCAAAACGTAGCGCTGGATCACATCCAGCAGCGTGTCGTCGCCAGCGACCTTGAACCCTTCGCGGAACAGCAGTTGCGGGGTGATTTTGACGTTATTACCGGTACCATCGTCTAGCTGATAGTGCGTGATGGCCATATCCGTCGTGCCGCCGCCGATATCAATCGAGGCCACGCGCAGAGCGCGCCCCGGCTGGACGCCAGGCTCAGGCGCGCGATCCGGACGGGCAAGGGAGGCGAAAAAGGCCTCGGTCTGGCCACCGAAGTGGGAAATGGCTTCGTTATACAGCCACACCAGCTGGCCGCAGCTGGCCTCGTCCCACTCCATCTGGATCTCAGGGACCGGCACCACGCTTTTTTCCTGCTGTTTACGGCTGGCAAAATCTTCATCCTGCGGGTGCCAGCCCATCGCTTTCCAGACGATGGCGATGGCTTCGAACATGCGGCGCCGGAAAATCTCGCGCTCCTGTTTCGGCATCGCCGAAGGCAGGGTGAGGATCAGCGTCCGCAGCTGGCGGGGAGAGGCCGGGAAGCCGAGCCGCAAGCGGGTGGCTACGCTGTTAATCTGGCCAAGCGCCTGAGCCAGCAGCTCGCAGAGCATGTGCGTCATCAGGGTGCTGCGGCTGTACTGCGGAGAGAACACCGGCAGACGCTCATCCTGCGGCAGCGTAAAGAGTGGTTCCCCGTCGTCGTTCATCAGGTTCATCAGCGGAAACGCAGTTGCCAGCGGTTCGCGCTGGGTTTTGCTGTTCATCTGGCTAAAGCGCCAGTCCTGCACCACCGGCGTCTCGTCCCACAGATAGCGACGCGGGCTGGAAATTCCACTGTTGCCTTCCGTGCCCAGACGCTGCATTGCCAGCTTACGCGCTTCATCACCCACGCGGACAATGGACGGCCAGACGAATGCATCCTCCCGGCCGCTTTCCACCGAGAAGTGCTGCTTGCCAAAACGCGCTTCGGAAAATTCAAGACGGCTGGTAAACAGCGGCTCATTCAGGAACTGTGGCTCACTCAGAGATCGTACCTGAAGTTCAGCCGTCTGGCGCAGGCCGTCGTTGGCATCACCATGATCTTCAATAATCACGCCGCAGGTGTGGGTGTTGCCTACGTCAAGGATCAAATCGACAGGAATAGCAGGGGTGCTCAGGGTATGGGTGACAAACTTCACTTCCGGCACGGTGAGTTGTTCACCGAGCATGGAGAGCAGGTTGAGCCAGTGCGCCTGATATTCAAAGCTGCGCATGGCCTGATGCAGCTCGCGCTCGGCGCGTTTTTCAACACCGTCAGCATATTGTGTGAAGGCTTCACGCAGCCAGCCGTCAATCCAGGTCTGGTCGAGGAAACTCTCAACCTCACTGTCGCGCCAGGCGAGGGCGAAACGCGTGCCGTTAAGAATGTCGTTTTCAACCGGCGACAGGGCAGACGTCGCATGCTCAGCAATCTGGCTGTCGAGCGCGACGGTGACCCGGTGCGTATTGCCAGCCGCGTCGGGCGTGGACAACTTCCGTACCTGGACGCGCGACCAGTTATCCGGGCCATCAACAAACGTCCGCGGCGGGTTAAAGCGCAGGAAAGGGAGCGGCAGCCATACACCGTCCAGCACGGTCAGGGAGTCATGCAGTGGAATGGTGCTTTCAGGCTTGACCACTTCCGGCTTCCCGCCATCGGTGGCAGGCAGCGTGTACCGGCCGTTGACCAGGTCAAAATCCAGGCGCAGCAGCGGGCCATTTGCCGTTTTACGCACGAAACGCCCGTTGCTGGCGGTGTCCTGCGGAGTCAGGCCAAAATCGAGAAACTGTACGCCGCTGTTAGCAATCAACGTCACGCTCTGTTTATAGTCGCAAAGATTAACCAGCATAGGATCAGACACCTGCTTTCTTGAACGTCAGAGTAACGACGGTGTTGGCATCGTACCGTGCGGTGCATTCCGCCACGTCGCTGGCACCTGCCTTACAGGTCACTTCCGGCATCGGATAGCGTGAACCGTCGGTGCAACGAGCGTTTCCGCGCGTTTTGATCAACAGCTCGCCGTTGCTGTGTAATCCGGAAAAGACGTCTACCCGGCAGACAATGTTGTCGCCATGCACGACCCGGGCGAAACCTTTATTGTTCTGGATCTGGTAGCGCAGAGACGGCGGTTTGCCGGTGAGCGGATCCTGCACATCGAGAAACGCGCGCCAGGTGCCGTTCAGGAAGCGCGTTAACCCCGCTTTGACCTGGTTTGCCTCCATCACCATCGCATCTTTCGGGATAGCGGTAATGACCACCGGTTCGGCTGCCGGGGCAGGCGTCTTCACCTTCGGCTCTACCACTTCTGCCTGGTGCAGCGGGAGTTTCAGCTCAAGCGGCTCAACCGTCTTCACGGGGGCCGGAGCAATGGCGACATGTGCTGGCGCTGCGGTCGGAGCCTGTTTTGGCCAGAGCAGCGGCGTGGCAATGGCTGCAATAATGACGGCGGCAACCGGCAGCAACCACAGGGGGGAGCGACGTTTTTTCTGCACCACCGCTGGTGCGGGCTCTGACGGCACGGTGTTCATGCGCACCGGCTCTGGCGTATACAGCTCATCTTCGGTGATACGCACGGTAGCTACAGGCGTGATAAGCGGCGCGTCGGCCTGCTCGAAGGTCACCACCGGGGCCGGTTCTGGCTCAGGCTCAGGTTCAGGTTCGTTAATCATCACGGGTTCAGGTTCAGGGACCAACGATTCGCGCAGGCAGTCCAGCACGTCGTCGCGCGCGTTTTCGTTAAGATTGACGAAACCCCAGAAGCAGATCACCGGTTTGCCATCCACCAGGAAAACAAAGTTTTCACCGGGAAACTGGAAAGCTTTAGAGAGCAGAGATCCAAACAGTTGCTGCGCCGTTTTCGGTGACTGAAGGCATTTTTTACTCAGCGACTCCATGCTGGCGAGCGTGTTTTCCAGATAGCGCAGGGCGCGAAAACGATCGTCTTCATCCGCCGCCTTCCAGCTGGAGACGGTTCCCTCAACCGGGGAGTACCAGTCAACGCGATCGCCGCCGTCATTGACCTGTGGAATGGCCAGGCAATCGACGATAGCCTGCTGTTTGCGCAACCGAAGCGCTTCGCGGATTTGCAGCGCTGATTCAAAAACGGCCTGTCCGCCGCCGCCAACGGCCTGAAAATCATCCAGATTACCGCTGCGTAAAAGTGTTTTTGCCACGATTTGGTCCTGTAGACTTCTTCACGCCATTACTTTAGCGAATCAGGTAAGCAAGCAAACGGCGGAGGAGACGACAAAAGGGACGATTTCTTGCGGCATTGATCGTAACGGTTGTGCTTGACGAATAATGGACCTTAAGGCAAATCGGTTTCTGCGGGCTGATGCTAAAACCAGCGAAATGTACGGCTTTAGAATAACCTGATAGTGATTCGTTATTTGTCAGGCCAAAACGTCTGTGCTGTTATTACTGTTCACTATAATAAAACCGAAAGGGTAATAACCATGTTTACAGGGAAAACCGTGCTCGCCCTCGCGCTGAGCGCGCTGCTACCGGCAAGCGCCGCATGGGCGGCAAACAAAGACACCATTATCTACTGCTCTGAGGCGTCGCCGGAGTCGTTTAACCCGCAGATCGCCAGCTCTGGCCCCTCGTTTGTTGCCAGCTCGCAAACGCTCTATAACCGTCTGATTAACTTCGACCCGGTAAAAAACACGCCGGTGCCTTCTCTTGCGGAGTCGTGGACCATTTCGCCAGACGGCAAAACATACACGTTTACCCTGCGTAAAGGGGTGAAATTCAACAGCAATAAATACTTCAAACCGACCCGTGATTTTAACGCTGATGACGTTATTTTCTCCGTTATGCGTCAGAAAGACCCTAAGCATCCCTATCACAATGTTTCCCAGGGTAATTACGAATACTTTAATGACGTGGGCCTCGACAAGCTCATTCAGGATGTGAAAAAGATCGACGATTATCACATTCAGTTCACGCTGAGCGAACCCAACGCGGCTTTCCTGGCCGACTGGGGAATGGACTTCGCCTCGATCCTCTCTGCCGAGTACGCGGACGCGATGCTGAAAAAGGGCACGCCTGAAAATGTGGACACCTGGCCAATCGGCACCGGGCCGTATGTGCTTCAGCAGTACAAGGTGGATTCGCTTATCCGCTACGTCGCCAACCCGAACTACTGGGAGGGAGAGGTGCCGACCAAACACCTGATCTTCTCCATCACGCCAAACGTTGAGACGCGTCTGGCTAAGCTGCAAACGAACGAGTGTCAGATCATTCCTGCGCCGTCGCCGGTGCAGTTTGAAGCGATCAAGAAAAACAAAGACCTGACCCTGCACTCGGTGGATGCGCTGAACGTGGGGTACCTGGCGTTCAACACGGAGAAAAAACCGTTTGATAACGTGCTGGTGCGCCAGGCTCTGAATTACGCAACGGACAAAAAGGCCATTGTTAACGCGGTCTTTATGGGGTCTGGTACGGTCGCTAAATCGCCGATCCCGCCGAACATGCTCGGCTTTAACAAAGACCTGAAGGATTACGGCTACGATCCGGAAAAAGCGAAAGCGCTGCTGAAGCAGGCGGGTCTGGATAAGGGCGCGGAAGTGACCCTCTGGTCCATGCCGGTTCAGCGTCCGTACAACCCGAACTCGCGACGCATTGCGGAGATGATCCAGGCTGACTGGGCGAAAGTGGGCGTGAAGGCGAAAATCGTCTCATACGAGTGGGGGGAGTATCTCTCCGGCATGCGTAAAGGCGAGCATGATTCCGCGCTGTTCGGCTGGATGTCTGATAACGGCGATCCGGACAACTTCGCCGATGTGCTGCTGGGTTGTAACAGCATCAAAACCGGATCTAACGCCGCGCGCTGGTGTGATAAGGGGTATGATGAGCTGGTGCAAAAGGCCAAACTGACCAGCAACCCGGACGAACGTGCGAAGCTGTATGGCCAGGCACAGGAGATTTTCTACCAGCAGGCACCGTGGATTGCGTTAGCTAACGGCAAAACGTTCTACGCGACCCGCAGCAATGTGACCGGGTACAGCGTAAGCCTGATGGGCAGCGATTTCTCGAAAGCGAAGCTGAACTGATCGTATTTTGCCGGGTGGCGGCTATGCCTTACCCGGCCTCGGGTGTCAAATGTAGGCCCGGTAAGCGTAGCGCCACCGGGCACGTGAAAAGGAGTGACAATGTCACATTTAAATGATGTTATCGCCCGCGTCGATGCCACCATCGAAGAGAGCGTAATTACTCACATGAACGAACTGCTGATCGAATTAAGCGATGATGCAGAGCTCAGCCGTGAAGATCGCTATACCCAGCAGCAGCGCCTGCGCACCGCGATTGCGCATCATGGTAAGCAGCATAAAGAAGAGGCGGAGGCACGCCATGCCCACCTTACGCAGGGTGGGACTATTCTGTAAGGGTTAAAACTGGCGCCGCGCCACCAGCCAGGCGCCGACCACCAGCATCACTGCGCCGCAGACCGGGCCAACCAGCGCGCGCAGGGGAACGCCGTTGCTCTTGAGGATGTCCATCACCAGGCCGCCAATCAGCTGGCTTGCCACCAGGACGGCAATGGTCGTTGCCGCGCCCACATTCTGATAGCCGCTAATACTGGCAAAGACAAAAAAAGACCCCAGCAGGCCGGGGATCAACGTCCACCAGCGCACCGTTGACGCCAGTTCGTTAAACCCCGCCAGGCCATTTTTCACCAGCAAAATGCTGACAAACAGCACAATCCCCACCAGCGAGTTCAGCAGCATGGCGATAAGAATGGTGGAGGAAGATTGCGTAATGCGCACCATCAGGGTGTTTTGCACCACCAGCCCAATCCCGGCGGCTACCAGAAACGCTAACGTCAACGATTGATTCATGGCAGAGCATCCGGATCGCTGCGCTCATCAAGCTGGAGCTGCATAAAGGTTAAGTCCAGCCAGCGACCGAATTTGGTTCCCACCTGCGGCATATTGCCGGTGGTAATAAAGCCCAGGGTTTCGTGCAGATGAATTGACGCCTGGTTCTGCGCCTCAATACCGGCAACCATCACGTGTTTACCGATCTGGCGGGCTTCCTTGATTAACTCCGTCATTAGCAGCCGGCCAATGCCTTTGCCCTGATGTTCGGGATGAACGTACACCGAGTGCTCCACCGTGTGGCGAAATCCGTCGAACGCTCTCCAATCGCCAAATGAGGCGTATCCCGTCACCACTCCGTCTTCTTCACTGACCAGCACTGGATAACCCGACAGAGTACGCGCCTCAAACCATGCGATACGGTTATCGATGTCGACAGTTTTATCATTCCAGATGGCGGCGGTGTGCAGCACCGCATGGTTATAAATTTCACCGATAGCGGCACAATCTTCTTTGCAGGCATGACGAACAATCATGGGTAACCTCTGGCTGTGTTGTTCACTATAGTAGTACGATTTACTCACAATATTACACAGTTCTTATATTGCATCGCTACGACAAAATCCCTATTTTTTTGTCACAAAACTGCCCCGAAAAACCATCCGTACACTATAGTATGACGTCATGAATACAATGACAGACAATATGAATCAACGCATTAGCGCCCGCATACGCCTTGAACGCGAGTCGCGGGGCTGGTCATTAAGCGAACTGGCCGAACGGGCAGGTATCTCACGCGCCATGATCCATAAGATTGAACGGGGTGACAGTAGCCCAACGGCGACGCTGCTTGCGCGGTTATCCGGTGCCTTCGGTATTAGCATGTCTACGCTTATTGCGCGCGCGGAAATGCAGGAGGGCAAACTGTTACGTCTGGCGAACCAGCCCGTCTGGCGCGATCCGCAAACCCACTATTTGCGTCGCCATGTGTCGCCGCGCAGCGATATGCCTATCGACCTCGTCCAGGTGGAGCTACCCGCAGGCAGCGATGTGCCGATGCCCGCCTCCTCTTATGCGCTGGCACGACAGCTGATTTGGTTGCAGGCAGGTGAACTGGTCTTTCTGGAGGGGGATACTCGCCATGAAATGAAGGCCGGAGATTGTCTGGAACTCGGGCCGCCAAACGACTGCCGGTTTATCAACGAAACGGATGAATCGTGCCTTTATCTGGTCGTGCGGCTTAATCAGTCCGGCTCATAATGCACAGGCGATCCGCAGGATAACGTGCCAGACTTGAATGACATTTTCAGCAGTAAGGAGCGATGAATGAGTCAATCTACTACGCAAAACCGACGCTGGGTACTGGCTTCCCGTCCACACGGCGCGCCGGTTGCCGATAATTTCCGCCTGGAAGAGCAGCCGATCCCCGCGCCCGCAGAGGGGCAGGTGTTATTACGCACCGTATGGCTCTCGCTTGATCCGTACATGCGAGGCCGTATGAGCGATGCGCCATCCTATTCACCTCCGGTCGAGATTGGCGCGGTGATGGTGGGCGGCACGGTAAGCCGCGTCGAGACCTCCCGTCATCCGGATTATAAAGAGGGTGAATGGGTTCTGGGTTACAGCGGCTGGCAGGAGTATGAACTATCCGACGGGCAGGGGCTGGTGAAGCTGGGTGAAAACCCGTCGCATCCTTCATGGGCACTCGGCGTGCTAGGGATGCCGGGCTTCACCGCGTATATGGGGCTGCTCGATATCGGCCAGCCTCAGGCAGGGGAAACCCTTGTCGTGGCGGCGGCCACGGGGCCGGTCGGCGCAACGGTGGGGCAGATCGGTAAAATCAAAGGATGCCGGGTCATCGGGGTGGCTGGCGGGGACGAAAAATGCCGTCATGCGGTCGACGTGCTCGGTTTCGACGCCTGTCTGGATCACCATGCGGATGATTTTGACGAACAACTGGCAAAAGCCTGCCCGCAGGGCATTGATGTGTATTACGAAAACGTCGGCGGTAAAGTCTTTGACGCCGTGCTGCCGCTCTTGAATACCTCCGCGCGCGTGCCGGTTTGCGGACTGGTCAGCGGCTACAATGCGACCAACCTGCCGGAGGGTCCGGACCGCTTACCGCTACTGATGGGGACCATCCTGAAAAAACGCATCCGTATGCAGGGTTTTATTATCGCGCAGGACTATGGTCATCGTATTGACGAGTTCCAGCAGGAAATGGGCCGCTGGGTGCAGGAAGGCAAAATTCACTATCGCGAGCAGGTAACGGAAGGGCTGGACGCGGCGCCGGACGCCCTGATTGGCCTGCTTGAGGGGAAAAACTTCGGCAAGGTTGTGATCCGCGTGGCGGCCGACTAAACAGAGCATCGGTTATGGCGGGCAGTGTCCGCCATAATTATTTGTGAAGATACGATATATTGTCTTTAATTAATCCATAAGCTTTGCGCGCCTCGGCCCAGCTGAGCCAGAAGTAAAAAATGCAATATTATTTGAACGATTTTAATATTACGCGCGCCCCTCATACCAGGCATGACGATACAGGATATATCTTACCGGCGATGTTTTTTTAAACAGACGCTGAAAATGGCATTTTGTTTGGCTACGGGAATTAAACATGCTTGATTTGGAACATATGGAAAAAGCACAAAGAATCAGTCTGACTTTGCAAGTAGAGAACAGTTTAAAGGGAGCATTAATTACGGGCTCATTAAAACCTGGGGCTCGACTCGTTACAAAAGAGATTGCGGATAAATTGGGCACCAGTATCACACCGGTGCGCGAAGCCCTGCTGCGCCTGGTGTCGGCGGGGGCATTACAGGCCACGCCAGCGCAGGCGTTTTTGGTGCCAGAAGTGACGCTGAAACGCTATAACGAAATTAACGCCATCAGAAAGCAGCTTGAACCCATGGCCGTTGCGGCGGCGTGCCAGAATATGACCGAGACCAAACTGGATGCGTTACGCGCGCTGTCAGATAACTTCAGTGCCGCCATGCATCAGGGCGATGTACAGAAAGCGATCCATGCCAACCGCGTGTTCCGGTTCACGCTCTATCAGTATGCCGAGATGCCGACCCTTCACTCGCTGATTGAGCAGCTCTGGGTACGGATTGGTCCGTGCATTCACTATCTGCATGAAGAGTTAAGCGAGGTTCCCGCAGCGACCTATCATTATGACGATCTGCTTTCTGCGCTTGAGCAAAGGGATGTGACGGCCAGCCGGGAAGCGATCGACAAAGCCATTGATGAAGCCAATATTCTTCTGCAACGGCAATACTACAGTTAAGGATCCCTCTGGCGCACTTATTTGTTTATTTGTATCAAACGTCCTTGATTATATTCCCGGCGCATCAGGCAACCGGGAATGATGTTATTTTGCCTATTTTTTTACCGGCAACGTGCGCTGCCGGAGAATGGTTTACTCAAAACGATAAGAGACCGACAGGCCCACGCCATAGTTACGACCAGGGGCAGGTTCGTAATAGCGGTTGTAGCCAGCGTTAACAATCTCTGAACCGGCGTACTCTTTATCGAACAGGTTATCGACGCGACCAAAGACGTCCATTCCCCATTTGCCGTAGTTGAGTTTATACCCGGTATTCAGGCCCACTACGGTATAAGAGGGCGCTTTAGCGGTGTTGGTATCGTTGGCCATGACATCGCTCATGTAGCGGGCATCTGCCCCCGCGTACCAGCCTTCCTCAGGCTCCCAGCCAAACGACGCATAACCCATGTTACGGGCGATCCCCGGCATCCGGTTGCCGCTACAGTCTGCATTGCTACAGACGTTGGTGCGGTAGGTGGCATCAAGATAGGTCCACGCCATCTTCAGCTTCCAGTTCTCGGCAAACTGCTGGTCGAGCGCAATTTCCACACCCTGACGGCGCGTTTTTCCCGCGTTTTTATAAGTCGTGCGACCATCCTTGCTTTCGTCCACCACGATCTCATTGTCGGTATCCGTGCGGAACAGCGCCGCCGTCAGGATGCCATTGCCGATGCGGGTTTTGCTGCCAATCTCATAGGTGTTGTTGGTGGACGGTTGCAGGTTCATATTGAGGCCACCTTTGCCATCAGAACGGTAGGAAAGTTCGTTGATGGTCGGCGTCTCAAATCCCCGTCCTGCCGCGGCATACAGGTTCCATGCGTCGGTCACGGCGTATTTCACCGCACCTGCCGGGAGCCATTTGTGGTAGCTGGCGTCACCGCTGTCATCGCCGTTTTGCGGGGTAATGTAACGATCGTTGGAGTCAAACCAGACGGAGCTATAACGTACGCCCGCCTCTAAGGACAGTTTTTGCGTTAGCTGCCACTGGGTTTGCAGGTAGGGATCCAGGTTCCACATCAGATTGCGTTCGTCACGGCGTTTATTACCCTTCACGCCATAATCCGGCACGCCGTTGTCCATCACGAAGTTCTCATACCCGCGACGATTTTCACTCATATTTTCGTAGTTCAGCCCGGTGGTGAATGTCACCGGAACCAGCAGCTCACCGCGGTGGGTCCAGCGCGTATCAATACCCTGATAGTGACGCTGCATATCAATCACACCGCCCGAATGCGCAGGATTCTCGCGCTGAGTGGACGCCGGAATGGACTGGTACTGAGTCATTTCACGCTCACCGGCATACATCATCACGCTGAGGTCGTCCTGTTCGCTCAGCTGACGGTCGTAGCGGATCCCGGCCTGGGTCTGCTTAATGGTCTTACGCGTGTTGTACTGATCGCCACGTGGTGACTGGCGCGGGTTATTCTGCCACTCCTGATAGCTCAGTCCGCCCGGATCGTTGGCTTTCATGTCCACGCTGTTAAAAATCAGCGTCAGCTTGCTGACATCATCAATACGCACGCCCAGTTTCGCGTTGGCGAGGTTTTTGCGCGCGCCGCTGTGGTCGCGATAGCCATGGGTGGTGAAACGGGTAGTGGATACGGCGTAATCCACATCGCCCGCCTGAGTACCATCACCCACCGCCCCGGTGGCCTTCATGCCGTAACGCCAGGTGCCGTAGCTGCCGTAATAGCTGCTGGCTTCAATGGTGGCTGGCTGTTGTCCAGTCTGGGTGTTGATGTTGATCACGCCGCCGGAGGCATTACCGTACAGGGCCGAGAAGGGGCCGCGCAGCACGTCGACGCTCTCTATGCTGTTGAGGTCAATGTTTGATGTCTGCCCCTGGCCATCGGGCATGGTTGCCGGAATGCCGTCCACGTACATGCGGATCCCGCGTACGCCGAAGGTTGAGCGCGCGCCGAATCCGCGAACGGAAAGTTGCAGATCCTGAGCATAGTTCTGGCGGTTCTGGATTTGCAGGCCAGGTACGCTCCCAAGGGATTCAGAAAGGTTGATGCGCGGTGTGGCATGTCGCATATCCTCGCCGCTCACCACGCTGACGGCGGCCGGGGTGTCCAGTTCTGAGACGGTTTGCGGCGTGGCGCTGACGATCAGGGTCTGTTCATCCGCGGCCATCGCACTCAGCGGGCCAAAAATGACGGGAACGAACAACAGGGGTAGTGATGCCTTATGGGCAGTAATAATTCTCATGGAGTAAGCCGGTTAAGAAAAAATTCGAACCAAATCAACTGGAACCTGTGTATATATGTTAAATCCTTTGTAAATGTTATGAAAACTATAACCGCACATTTCGTGAATGTAAGGTTTTGCAGGAAAGAAAGACTCCACATTCAACTCATTAATGATTACTATTCTCATTAAAATAACGGCAAAGCGATGACTTTGCCCGCCGGAAGCGATGTCAGCGGTAAATATCCTCATTTAAAAAGGAATTGTTATGTCTTTACGTCATCTGTGCTCGCCGCGCCTGCGTGGGTCTCTGCTGTTGGGTTCTTTACTGTTTGCCGGTACGTTCCAGGTTCATGCCGCTGAAGAGATGCTGCGCAAAGCGGTCGGCAAGGGCGCGTATGAAATGGCCGTCAGCCAGCAGGAAAACGCGCTGTGGGTTGCGACGTCACAAAGCCGCAAAACCGATAAGGGCGGCGTGGTCTATCGTCTGGATCCGGTCACGCTGGAAGTGACGCAGGCGATTCATAACGATCTCAAGCCGTTTGGCGCCACGATCGATAACGCCACCCAGACGCTGTGGTTCGGTAACACCGTCAACAGTGCCGTGACGGCGATTGACGCCAAAACGAGCGAGGTGAAAGGGCGCCTGGTGCTGGACGATCGCAAACGTAGCGACACGGTGAAGCCGCTTCAGCCGCGCCAGCTGGTGGCCGATGACACGACCAATACGGTATACATTACCGGCATCGGCAAGGAGAGCGTGATCTGGGTTGTTGATGGCGCAACGCTGAAGCTGAAGGACACCATCACGAACACCGGCACGTTCAGCACCGGACTGGCGCTGGATGCGAAGGCAAAACGCCTGTATACCACCAATGCGGACGGTGAGCTGGTGACCATTGATACCGCGACCAACAAAATCCTCAGCCGTAAGAAAGTACAGGAAGACGGAAAAGAGCACTTCTACCTGAACCTGAGCCTGGACACTGCCGGCCAGCGTGCGTTTGTGACGGATTCAAAACAGCCTGAAGTGCTGGTGGTGAATTTGAAAGATGGCAGCGTAATGCAGAAAATCGCCGCGCCAGAATCGCTGGCCGTACTGTTTAACCCGGCGCGTAACGAAGCCTATGTTACGCACCGCGAGGCGGGCAAGGTGAGCGTGATTGACGCCAAAACTTACAAAGTGACCAAAACCTTCGATACGCCGGTTTACCCGAACAGCCTGGCGCTGTCTGCGGACGGTAAAACGCTGTACGTGACGGTGAAACAGAAGTCTACCCGTCAGCAGGAAGCCACTCAGCCTGACGATGTGATTCGTATCGCGCTTTAAGGTGGGAATTGCCCGGTGGCGCTGCGCTTACCGGGCCTGGAAAACAATGAAATGCAGGCCGGGTAAGGCGTAGCCGCCACCCGGCTTTTTTATTAACGCGACGTCTCTTCCACCAGCGGACCATCCTGATTGTCATCTCCAGGATGAACCGGGGCGGTACTGTGGATTTCATTCACGCGTTTACGCACGCCAAACCAGCCAGCAATCAACAGCACCGCCAGCAGCGGGATTGTGGCGATGGTGTAAGTACCGTTCGGGTAGTCGAAGGCCATCAGCACCAGTACACTCAACAAGAACAGCAGGGTAAGCCAGGAGGTCACCGGCGCGCCCGGCAGCTTGAAGCTGACGTCAGCCGCTTTCCCTTCTTTAATTGCTTTGCGCAGACGCATCTGACACACCACGATAAAGGCCCAGGAGGCGATGATGCCCAGCGCAGCGACGTTCAGCACGATCTCAAACACCTGAGACGGCACGAGATAGTTCAGGAACACGCCAAAGATATACACCACCAGCGTAGCCAGAATACCCGCGTAAGGCACCTGCTGCTTGCTCATCTTCGACATAAACTTCGGCGCAGAGCCCCCCATCGACATGGAGCGCAGGATACGGCCCGTCGAATAGAGCCCGGAGTTCAGGCTGGAGAGCGCGGCAGTCAGTACCACGATGTTCATGATGCTGCCCACGTACGGCACGCCCAGCTTAGAGAAGAAGGTCACAAACGGACTTTGCCCCGCCTGGTATGCATTCCACGGCAGCAGCAGTACCAGCAATACCACGGAGCCCACATAGAACAGACCGATACGCCAGATCACGCTGTTGATGGCTTTTGGCACCATCGTCTGCGGATCTTTACATTCACCTGCCGCCGTACCGACCAGTTCGATGGAGGCAAAGGCGAATACCACGCCCTGGACCAGAACCAGCGCTGGCAGCAGGCCGTGCGGGAAGAAACCACCGTTATCGGTAATCAGGTGGAAGCCGGTGGCGTTGCCGTCCAGCGGTTTACCGGTGCCGAGGAATACGGTCCCGACCACCAGGAAGATCACAATGGCCAGCACCTTCACCAGCGCGAACCAGAACTCCATCTCGGCGAACCATTTCACGCCGATCATGTTCATGGTCCCGACGATTGCCAGCGCCCCGAGGGCGAACACCCACTGCGGCACATCGCCAAACGCGCCCCAGTAGTGCATGTACAGCGCAACGGCGGTGATATCGACGATACCGGTCATTGCCCAGTTAACGAAGTACATCCAGCCCGCGACATACGCGGCCTTTTCACCGAGAAATTCACGGGCGTAAGAGACAAAGCTACCGCTGGAAGGGCGGTGGAGCACCAGCTCGCCGAGGGCGCGAAGAATGAAGAAAGAGAAGATCCCGCACACCAGATAGACCAGGGCGAGAGCGGGGCCAGCCATTTGCAGACGTGCGCCTGCACCTAAAAAAAGACCTGTACCGATAGCGCCGCCGATGGCGATCATCTGCACCTGACGGTTGCCCATCGCCTTGTGATAGCCCTCTTCATGAGAGTTCAACCAGCGACGTTTAGCAGCATGATGATCGGCTGCGCTTTTATTGCTTGTTTTCATTGAGTTACCTGTTTGCCTGTCTGAACCATTAACGTGATAGTCCTGCCTGGCAGAAGCCGAAACAAACGATTGCTTCTGCGCAGACACATGCTGCCTTTCCAGTCATTCTGTGTATGGATAAGGCAAAACATGGCGAGGCATCCTACCCGCAATTGATAAGCGACGCAAAATATAACCGTGCCGAAAGTGATGCTCGTCGAAGGAAATCGTGTGGTCAGAGCAGACTGCGATCACAACGCGCTGAATCGTGACGTTTTTTTAGGCAAAAAGGTCGGCGAATGCTGATTTAATCATCAGGTTTACTTAATAGTTACCTATAGGTAGAACTTATGGATGCCGCAGAGCTGCGATAAGTAATGTAAACGCGGAAGTGTGCTGGCGGCGGCTCGGATAATAGAGATGATAACCGGCAAAAGCCGGACACCAGGCTTCAAGCACACGCACTAACCGGCCCTCAGCAAGGGCGTCCTGAACCGCATCTTCCGGGACGTACGCCAGCCCCAGACCGTTTTCGGCGGCATCAATGCGTTGCGGCAGGCTGTTGAGGATCAATTGGCCGTCAACCCGCACGCGCAGCTCACGTCCGTCCCGTTCAAATTCCCAGGCATATAATCCGCCGCGTGTGGGCAGGCGCATATTAATGCAGCGGTGCTGATCAAGCTGCTCCGGCGTTTCCGGTACCCCGAAACGATGCAAATAGTCTGCCGACCCGACGACCGCCATGCGCATGTCCGGCGCAATACGTATCGCAATCATATCTTTCGCCACCTGCTCACCCAGACGCACCCCCGCGTCAAAGCGGCCATCGACAATATCTGTCAGCCCATCGTCCACCGTGACTTCAACGTTGATGTCAGGATACTGCGCCATAAAGGGTTTAAGCACAGGCCACAGCACGGCAGACATGGCGTGCTCCCCGGCGGTTAGGCGAATATTCCCGGCAGGTCTGTCGCGGGTATCACGCAGCGCGGTAAGTTCCTGCTCGATCTCCAGCAGATGGGGGCTTAAGCGCATGAAGAGTTGCTCGCCGGCCTCGGTAGGGGCCACGCTGCGGGTGGTGCGGGTTAACAGACGGACTTCCAGCCTCGCTTCCAGATTGCGCATCGCGTGACTGAGCGCCGACTGAGATACCCCAAGCTGCGCCGCGGCGCGGGTAAAGCTGCGCTCCCGGGCGACGACCATAAAGGAAAGCAGATCGTTGAAGTTGTCTTTTAACATGGCGGTTTACTCGATTTATGAATTGAATTCATGGTTCCTTTCTGATTATGCACTCTAATGCTCCCCATGGCTTTACGCTACTGTTAACGCAACAGCAAACGAGGAGTTAATCATGAAAATTATCCGTAGCGGTTCGTTACCTTCCGTTCAGGGGCCAGAGGCCTGGTTTACCGGCTGCGTGCGTATTGACGCGCCTTTCCAGGCGACTGAACCGGCAAAAGTCGGCGGCGCGACCGTCACCTTCGAACCCGGCGCACGTACCGCCTGGCATACGCATCCTCTTGGACAAACGCTGATCGTGACGCAGGGGCGCGGCTGGTTACAGGAGTGGGGGAAAGAGGCGGAACCGCTGAATCAGGGTGATATCGCCTGGATCCCACCCGGCGTGAAGCACTGGCACGGTGCAAGCGTGCAGACGGCCATGACCCATATCGCCATCGCAGAAGCTGTCGACGGGAGCCCGGTGGCATGGCTGGAGAAGGTCACCGACGAGCAGTATCCGAACGAGTAGCGGTAAGCTATAGCTGATTTCCGGCAATCCAAATGTAAATTAATTGTTTCTCAGAGGTGAAATCCGCCTTTAATAATGACGACATGTTAAGTCAAACGAGAACGCAACATGTCATGGCGAATCAGCATTCTGGATAAAAGCCCCGTCGCAGAACACGAAACAGCCGCCGATGCGCTGGCGCGAACCTTAGCACTGGCGCAACAGGCAGAAACGCTGGGTTATCACCGCTTCTGGATTGCCGAACACCACAATACCCCGCAGCTTGCCAGCCCCTCGCCGGAGCTGCTGATTGCCTGGATCCTCGGGCAAACAAAACGTATTCGCGTGGGCTCAGGCGGCGTCATGCTGCAACATTACAGCCCCTATAAAGTCGCCGAAAATTTTAACGTACTGGCCGCCATTGCGCCGGGCCGGGTTGATCTGGGCGTTGGCAAAGCGCCCGGCGGTCTGCCGCTTTCTACCCGCGCCTTGCAGTACGGCCTAAATCCGCAGGAAAAAGGCAGCTTTACTGAACAACTGACGCAGCTTGATCGCTGGATCCGCCCTGAAAATCAGTCAGCGGAGGAGGACGTTCGCGCCACGCCGCTGCCGCCGGTGCCTGCCCGAGGATTTCTGCTGGGCGCCAGTACCGAAAGCGCGCTACTGGCGGCCTCCCTCGACTGGCATTTTGTCTTTGCCGCCCATCTGAACGGTGATCCTGAGCTGCTGCGCGAGGTCGTCACAGCGTGGCGTCAACACAGCGTCCGGGAGGTGATTGTGGCCGTGCAGGTCATTGTTGCCCCAACCCAGGCTGAGGCCGATGCGCTGGCGCAGAAGGTTGAAGTGTGGGGCGTGGAGCTGGTAAACGGACAGCGCGTCACCGTGGCCAGCGAAGAACAGGCCTACGCCTTTGCGCGGCAGGCGGGGAGTGACCCGGTGCGCATCGCACGTCGGGCGCAGTCTCTGCTGGCCGGAACGGCGGATTCGGTGCTTGAACAGCTCAACGCGCTGCATCAGCAGTGGGGAATTGACGAATTTATCATCGACACGCCGGTCGCTGATGGCGCAACGCGCGCGCAGTCACTGCGACTGCTGGCCGAGGCGCGATTTAACAGGGAGGTGACCGTATGAGCTTTAGCGAACAACTGATTGCCTGGCGCCGTGAGCTGCACCAGAACCCTGAACTCTCCGGTCAGGAGGTCGAAACAACGGCGCGCCTGCGCGAGTGGCTGACGGCGGCCGGGATTGCACCACTGCCTTACGATCTCCAGACCGGGCTGGTTGCGGAGATCGGCACGGGCAACGCACTGGTTGCGCTGCGCGCCGATATCGACGCGTTACCCATCGACGAGCGCAGTGGGGTGCCGTTTAGCTCCCGGCGTGCGGGGGTGATGCATGCCTGTGGCCATGACATCCACACCAGCGTGATCCTCGGCGCTGCGTTAAAGCTAAAGGAGCGGGAAGCCTCGCTCAACGGTCGCGTGCGGATCCTGTTCCAGCCTGCGGAAGAGAATTTCGGCGGAGCAAAAAGTATGGTGCGGGCCGGGGCGTTACGTGACGTACGCGCGATTTTCGGAATGCATAACGAGCCTTCACTGCCGGTCGGCGAGTTTGCTACGCGCGGCGGCCCATTCTATGCGAACGTCGATCGCTTCGTTATTCATGTTACCGGCAAAGGCGCGCATGCCGCACGTCCCCATGAAGGCAACGACGCCATCGTGCTGGCAAGCCAGCTGGTGACCGCGCTGCAAAGCGTAGCCAGCCGTAACGTTAACACGCTGGATTCGGTCGTTCTGAGCGTGACGCGCATCGCCGGGGGGAATACCTGGAACGTGCTGCCGGAAAGCGTTGAGCTGGAGGGCACGCTGCGCACGCACCGTACGGAAGTGCAGCAGAAAGTGAAAGCGCGCGTCGGTGAAATCGCCGCCGGATTTGCCAGCGCCTTTAGCGCGCAGATCAACATCACCTGGTACGCCGGGCCCACCGCGCTGGTGAACGATGAACACTGGGCCGGGTTTGCCACCTCGGTCGCGCGCGAAGCGGGATATGAAACCCGGCATGCGGAACTGCACATGGGCGGGGAGGATTTCGCGGTCTATCTGCAAAACATACCCGGCGCGTTTGTCAGCATTGGCAGCAACAGTCCGTTTGGGTTACATCACCCGGCATTTAACCCGGACGAAGCATTAATCGAACCCGCTGCCCGCTATTTTGCTCAGCTCGCGGAAAAAGCCCTGCAACACGTTTAATTAATTTGAGGTGAATATGTCTGCACATCGTCAATTGCGGCTGGGGACCATTTTGCATGGTGCATCCGGAAATATGTCTGCCTGGCGCCACCCGGCGGCGGTCGCGGATGCCAGCATTAATTTTGATTTCGTCAAAGAAACGGCTTTAAAAGCAGAAGAGGGCAAGCTCGACTTTATATTTGTGGCCGACGGTCTTTATATTAACGAGAAATCCATTCCGCATTTTTTAAACCGCTTTGAGCCGCTGACGCTGTTGTCCGCGCTGGCGAGTATCACCTCGCGCCTGGGGCTGGTCGGCACGTTATCCACCTCGTACAGCGAGCCTTTCACCGCTGCACGCCAGTTCGCCAGCCTCGATCACCTGAGCAACGGACGCGCGGGCTGGAACGTGGTGACGTCGCCGCTGGAAGGGTCAGCGAAGAACTTCTCCCGCGAAAAACACCCGGAGCATGCGCTGCGCTACCGCATTGCCGATGAGTATCTCGACGTGGTGAAAGGGCTGTGGGACTCCTGGGAAGGGGATGCCTTTATCCGCAATAAAGAGAGCGGACAGTTCTTTGATGCGTCGAAACTGCATACTCTGGATCACCACGGTGATTTCTTCCAGGTTTCCGGCCCGCTGAATATTGGCCGCACCCCGCAGGGACGTCCGATTGTCTTTCAGGCTGGTGCGTCCGACGACGGTAAAAAGCTGGCGGCAAAACATGCTGACGCGATTTTTACCCACCATGACACGCTGGAAGAAGCCCAGGCTTTTTACCGCGATGTTAAACAGCAGCTGGAAAGTCACGGCCGCCGCGCAGGGGATTTACATATATTCCAGGGCGTCAGCGTGATTGTTGGAAACGACGCCGATGACGTAGAAAACCAGTATCAAACCACGGCGGCACTGGTCTCCATTAATGATGCGCTGAATTACCTTGGACGTTATTTCGAGCATCACGACTTCAGCCAGTATTCCCTCGACGCGCCGTTCCCGGATATTGGCGATTTGGGCAAAAACAGCTTCCGCAGCACCACCGATGAAATCAAGCGTAACGCACGTGAGCGCAACTTAACTCTGCGTCAGGTCGCGCTGGAAGCCGCATCGCCGCGCCCGCGTTTTTCCGGCACACCGGAGCAGGTGGCCGATGGTTTACAGGCCTGGTTCGAGGAGAAGGCGGCGGATGGCTTCATCATTCAGGGCGGTACGCCGGACACCTTCCCGCGCTTTGTCGACCAGGTGGTCCCCCTTTTACAGGCGCGCGGCCTGTTCCGCACCGACTATCCCGGCACCACGCTGCGCGAAAGTCTGGGCTTAGACGAGCCCAAAAATCAGTTCACACAACAATAAAAGAGAAAAACGCTATGCAGAAATCATCGCTTATTCTGGCGCTTGCGCTGGCTTTTACCCCTGCCGTCTGGGCAGAGAACGTCAATATTAACGGCACCGGGGTGAGCATTGAGGCCAATAAAACGCCGATCAATACCGCCAAAAACAGCGATGCGATCGCGCAACTGCCGAAAGACTATCGCTTTGCCGTGCCGGGGAAATTTACCGTGGCGGTAGCGGGACTGAATCAACCGCCGCTGACGGTCTTTTCCGACGACAACAAGACCCTGCTGGGAAGTGAGGTCGACATTGCGCGTCTGGTGGCGGACAGCCTTGGGCTGGAGCTGAACGTGGTTCCCACCTCCTGGGAGGACTGGCCGCTGGGGGTGGCCTCCGGGAAATACGATGCGGCTATCAGCAACATCACCGTCACCAAAGCGCGCAAAGAGAAGTTCGACTTCGCCACCTATCGCAAGGATTCACTTGGCTTCTACGTGAAATCCACCAGTCCCATCAACTCGCTTGTGAAGGCAGAGGATATCGCCGGGCTGCGCATCATCGTGGGTTCCGGCACCAACCAGGAAGCCATTCTGCTGGCATGGAACGAAGAGAACCTCAAAAAAGGGCTGAAACCCTTTACGCCGATCTACACCAAAGACGACGCGGCCCAAACGCTGGCACTTCAGTCGGGACGCGCGGACGCCTACTTTGGCCCGAACGTGATCGGCGCCTGGAAAGCGGCGCTCAACGGTAAAACCAAACTTGTCGGCAGCGTCGACGGCGGCTGGCCGAAGGCGGCGCATATCGCGGTGACGCTGAAAAAAGGCAGCGGCCTGGTCGAACCGGTACAAACCGCGCTGAACGGCGCAATCAAGAACGGAGATTACGACAAGGTGCTAAACCGCTGGGGGGAAGGCGTGGAGCGTATCTCCAGTTCCGAAGTTAACCCGGCGGGTCTGGGCGATTAAGGAGGCGCTATGCAGGAACAATTTCGTGACGTTTCGCCGGAAGATGCCGATCTTCAGCCCATTATCGCGGGGCTTTTCGGTGAGTACGCCGCTCGTTACGGCGACTACTTTTCAAAGGATGCGGAAGTCGAGCTGACAGAGTGGTACCTGGCGCCGCAGGGGCTGTTTATCGTCCTGGAGCGCGATGGCGAGATCATCGCCACCGGGGCGTACAAGCCCTTCGACGAACATACCGCAGAGATCAAACGTATCTGGACGAATAAAACGCTGCGCCAGCAGGGACTGGCCGCGCGCGTGGTACGGGAGCTGGAGCGCCGGGCGGTGCTGGCGGGCTACAGCCACATCTACCTGACTACGGGGTTTCGTCAGCCGGAGGCGGTGCGGCTCTATCTCAGTCAGGGGTATCAGCCGCAGTTCGATCTCAACCGCGACCCGGAAGAGTATAGCCAGCCGCCGTTCGACGGTCGGCTGCGTTTCACCAAGACGCTGATCCGCGAAGCGCTCAGCAAAACCGCATAAGGAGCGACGATGAGCAACGTTGAAACCATAAAAGTGGTCCCGGCACGTTATCCGCTGCGCGCTGCTGGCGCCGTGGTGGCGCTGTTTGTGCTGGCGGTCGTGATCCAGTCCGTGGCCTTTAATCCGCGCTGGGAATGGGCGGTATTTGCCCGCTGGTTCTTTGACCCGGTGATCCTCGAAGGCGTCGGACAGACGCTGCTGCTGACGTTGATAAGCACCGTACTGAGCGTGGTGATTGGCGGCATGCTGGCTCTGGCGCGGCTCTCGTCATCATGGCTGTTGAGCAGCCTGGCGTGGGGTTACATCTGGCTGTTCCGATCGCTGCCGCTGATCGTGGTACTGATTATCCTCTATAACTTCTCCTATCTCTACGACACGCTCTCTCTCGGCGTGCCTTTTACCGGCATTACCTGGGGCAGCTTTGAAACCATCAACGTTCTCGGGCAGTTTTCTACCGCCATCGTGGGGCTGACGCTGGTGCAGAGCGCCTATACTGCGGAGATCATTCGCGGGGGCTTCCTTGGGGTCGACCACGGTCAGTATGAGGCGGCCGCTGCGCTGGGTCTGCCGGCGTGGCGTCGCACCGTGCGCATAATTCTCCCCCAGGCGCTGCGCACCATCCTGCCGTCCGGGTTTAACGAAATCATCAGCCTCGCCAAAGGGACGGCGATGGTTTACGTGCTGGCGATGCCGGAACTGTTCTACACGATCCAGATGATCTACAACCGCACCCAGGAGGTGATCCCGCTGTTGATGGTGGGGGCCGTCTGGTATCTGGTGATCACCACCGTACTGTCTGCCATCCAGCATGTTATTGAGCGTGGACTCGCCCGCAGCGAGCGCCGCTCCGCCGTAAACCAGAGCCGGGCGACCAGCCGCGCGCGTTCCGTCACCACTTCGTCAGCACAGGAGCCCGTTCATGCAAGCCTCTCCTGAAGGACACATTTCCATAACCGGCGTCAGTAAGTTTTTTGGCCGACATAAAGCGCTCGATAACGTCACGCTTGAGATCCCACCGGGCTCCGTGACGGTGATCCTCGGACCCTCTGGATCGGGAAAATCGACGCTGCTGCGCACTATTAACCATCTGGAGCGCGTAGACGAAGGCTTTATCCAGATTGACGGGAATTACATCGGCTATCGCCGTCAGGGTGACAAACTCTACGAGCTCAAAGAGAAAGAGATCCTCAAACAGCGCGTCAACGTTGGGTACGTGTTTCAGAACTTCAATCTTTTTCCGCATCTCACGGTGCTGGAAAACCTGATTGAAGCACCCATCGCGCATAAAAAGTTCAGTAAAAAAGAGGCTGTTGAAAACGCCTACAGCCTTCTGGATGTGGTAGGTCTGCGCGATAAAGCCGATGCCTGGTCGCGTCACCTCTCCGGCGGCCAACAGCAGCGCATTGCCATTGCCCGCGCGCTGGCGCTGCGCCCGCGCGTGATGCTGTTTGATGAACCAACCTCGGCGCTGGATCCGGAACTGGTTGGCGAAGTGCTGGACGTGATTAAAAAGCTCGCCCGCTCCGGCACTACGCTGGTGGTGGTCACCCATGAGATCGGCTTTGCCCGGGAAGTGGCGGACCAGGTGGTATTTATGGTCGACGGTAAAATTGTGGAGCAGGGCAGCAGCGACGACGTGTTAAACCGACCGTCGCATCCGCGAACGCGCCAGTTCCTCTCAAAAGTGCTGTAAGGAGCGCAGATGAAATATGGACTCCTGGCGGGGCTGGTCTTCACGACGGCGAGTCACGCCAGCATTGATTTAAAGGCCAACGAACAGCCGCTGCCGGTGACGGTTGATCAACAGGCAGTGGGGAAAATCCCGGCGAACTATAAATTTGTTGAGCCGGGTACCCTCACGGTGGCAATTTCAGCCCTGAATTCTCCGCCGCTGGCGCTGCTGGCCAGTGATAACCGCACCCGTATTGGCAGCGACCCGGATATCGCCCGGTTGCTGGCGGGCAGTCTGGGGCTGAAGCTGAAGCTGGTGCCAACGGCGTGGGAAGACTGGCCGCTGGGGATCACTTCCGGGCGCTATGACGTGGCGTTGGTGAATATCGCCGTCACCGAGCAACGTAAGGAGAAGTTCGATTTTGCAACCTATCGCGTCGATTCCCTGGCCTTCTCGGTGAAATCCACCAGCAACGTACAGTCGATCACCAGTGCGAAAGATCTGGCCGGTAAAAAGGTGATTGTCGGGTCAGGCACCAATCAGGAACGTATTCTGCTGGGCTGGAACGAAGGGAATAAAAAGGCCGGACGCGAGCCTGCGTTGCCGGTTTATCTGACCGACGACGCCTCAGGCAATCTCTATATTCAGTCCGGCAGGGCGGATGTCTTCTTTGGACCGCAGTCCGTTTCGGCCTACAAAGCCGCGTTAACCGGCAAAACCCGCGTCGTGGGATTAGGCCCGAAGAAAGCCTATGTCGCCACCACAACCAAAAAAGGCAATGGGCTGGTGTATGCGTTGCAGGCTGCGCTGGACGGTGCGATTAAGCGCGGGGATTATCAAAAGGTGCTGGCGCGCTGGGGGGAAGCGGGCGAAGCGGTGACGTCTTCAGACGTTAATCCGCCCGGGATAACCTACTAATGGTGCTCTATACCCTAAATAATTCGAGTTGCAGGAAGGCGGCAAGGGAACGAATCCCCGGGAGCGTACATAAGTACGTGACTGGGGTGAGTGAATGCAGCCAACGCACCTGCAACTTGAAGTATGACGGGTATACACTTAGGGTTTTCATCCCTGAGGAGGCAACATGATCAAACTCTATGGCGTACCCGGCTGGGGATCGGCAATCAGTGAAGTGATGCTGACTCTGGCAGACATCCCGTATCAGTTCGTCAACGTGGATGGGTTTGACCAGCCCGGCCCGCAGCGCGAATTGCTGTTGAAACTGAACCCGCTGTGCCAGGTGCCGACGCTGGAGCTGGAAAACGGGGCGATCGTGACGGAAACCGCGGCGATCGCCCTGATGGTGCTCGACAGACGACCCGACCTCGCGCCGCCCGTTGGGCAGGCCGAGCGCCAGCAGTTTCAGCGCCTGCTCATCTGGTTTGTGGCGAACGTCTATCCCACCTTTACGTATGCAGATTACCCGGAACGCTGGGTGCCTGATGCCCCGGAACAGCTGAAGAAAAACTGTATTGAGTACCGGAAATCCCTCTATCTGTGGTTTGACAGCCAGCTCAGCGCCTCGCCTTATGCCTTTGGCCAACAGCTTACGCTGCTTGACGTCTATATTGCCGTCGTGCGTACCTGGGGTCCAGGTCATGAGTGGTTTACCACCAACGCACCTAATATCACCGCCATCGCGGATGCCGTCTGCGCGTTGCCAGAACTGCACAAGGTGCTAAAAGCTAACGACATAATCTGATAACGTGGAACGCTAACCTATAAAAGGAGCCCTGCCCATGCCTCACGTTGATATCAAATGTTTTCCACGCGATCTGACTGACGAACAAAAAACGGCCCTGGCGGCGGATATCGCCGAAACGATAGTCCGTCATCTGAACAGCAAAGATCGCTCAATCTCCGTGGCGCTTCACGAAGTCCAGGAAGCTGACTGGAAGGCGCAGGTCTGGGATACCGAGATTGGACCTAAACTGGATGAACTGATTAAGAAGCCCGGCTATTCGATGTAACTCGCCTGCCGGGTGGTGCAGTATCACCCGGCGATCCCCGCCTTTCATTCCTTTCGCAAAAATCGATAATAAACAGCACAACGTTTCCGCTACAATTCACTCCTCCGAACAATATTCGTTAAATCAGCAGGTAAGCACTACAACTGCACCAGATTAAGTACAGATAATAAAAGGATAATTTTTTCATGACAAAATTACCTCGGTTTTCACTCGCCTATATTCATCCTCGTTACTGGCTCAGTTGGGCAGGCATCGCCGCACTCTGGTGTACGGTCCAGCTCCCATATTCGCTTCTGTTAAAAGCAGGGCACGGACTCGGGCGTCTGGCCATGCGTCTGCTTCCACGCCGCGTGGAAATCGCCAGACGAAATCTTGAGCTTTGCTTTCCGGAGATGAAAGAGGGTGAGCGCGAGCGTTTGCTTGAGCGTAATTTTGAATCGGTTGGAATGGGCGTCATCGAAACGGGCATCGCGTGGTTCTGGCCTGACTGGCGCGTGCGCAAACACTTCAGCGTGACCGGCTACGAACATATGGAACAGGCACGGGCGCAAGGAAGGGGCGTGGTGCTCATTGGCATGCATTTTCTCACGCTGGAATTAGGCGCACGCATCTTTGGCATGCTCAACGCGGGTATTGGCGTCTATCGTCCCAACAACAATGCGTTGCTCGACTGGCTACAGACGCGCGGTCGTCTGCGTTCCAATAAAACCATGCTCGACCGCTACGATTTGAAGGGCATGATCCGCGCGCTTAAGCAAAATGAGATCCTGTGGTATGCCCCGGATCACGACTATGGAAAAACGAATAGCGTGTTTGTGCCGTTTTTTGCCGTCCCGGACGCCGCGACAACTGCCGGGAGCTATATGCTGGTGAAAAGTGCCAGACCGGCCGTGATCCCGTTTGTACCACGCAGAAAAGCAGACGGCACAGGGTATGAGCTGATTATCCTGGACGATATTAGCGATACCTTGCAGGGAGGCGATAAAGTGGCCGTGGCTACGCAGATGAACAGGGCGATTGAGCGTGCGGTGATGATGGCACCCGAGCAATATATGTGGCTGCATCGTCGCTTCAAAACGCGTCCTGAAGGGCAACCGGACCGGTATGCGCGAAAAAAACAGGTCCAGTCCTCAGTCAGAACTTTCTCTGCCAGCGATATGTCGGATCGGTCGAGTATCCAGCAGTAACACAGGGGGCGGATGCCGTTGCGCTCCGCCCTTTATAAAATCTGCGCCGCTGGTTAGAATTACCGCATCCACCTTGTCGGGATGCAAAATATGACCGGAAGAGTCGACTATCACCTTGAAAAATATCTCCTCACCGAAGTCGCCGAGCCAGAACGTCTGACCCGCCAGTGGGCAGAAGTGATGCGCGAGTGTCGCGAGCAAAAATCCGGTGCGGAAGAGCGTTTGCGTCTCGCGCTGCTGAATGTGGATTATGTGACCAGCTTTGAGCTTCCCTTCCGGTTACTCCTCACCCGCGCCCCGCAGTTGATTGATGGGATCAGAAATGAGTTCCAGCTCAGTCAAAAAAATGTCCTGTTCAACGGCAAGCGGTTTGGCTGCGTTTACAGCCTTAAACAGGACCTGGAAGGCGTTCCTGACGAATTTACCTATCACCTGAAAACGCGGATCCAGCGAAGCGACAGCACTGGCGGAAGTGAAGTACCTTACCGGCAAATTGCACAGCAGGTGAAAGCGCCCAGGGAACGACTCAAACTGGCACTCGAAAATGGACTATCTGTAACGGCGCTCGACGGGCTTTTCTGGTTTGGCATTCAGCGCATCGCGGCCGATGTGCAGAGGCTAAGAAAAACGGGCACGAGGATTGTGACGTCAGAGACTGAGGTATTTGATACGCTAACGATGACAACCCGGCGGATCCCTGTCTACAGCCTGACGCAGCCGGAATGAGCCTCGGTCGCTGAATCGTCGAGCGTCTCAGAGAAAACAAAAAAAGACGGTAAGCTCTTTCTCAGATATATCGTGCTTCAGCAACGCTTTCATTGACATTATGCCCCTTAGAAAGAGGGGCATTTCACGCGATGGCATTGCTACTCAGCAAATGCCCGCAATGCCTCGCCATCAAGACGATAGCGTACCCATTCGGACTGCGGTACCGCGCCGATGCTCAGATAAAAATCAATTGCAGACTGGTTCCAGTCAAGCACGCTCCATTCCAGCCGGCCGCAGTGACGTTCCACTGCGCATTGCGCGATATTTTTAAGCAGTGCTTTTCCCGCACCCTTGCTGCGGTATTCCGGGGAGACATACAAATCTTCCATATAGATGCCGTTGCGACCAAGCCAGGTGGAATAGCTGGTGAAAAAAACGGCATACCCCACAGCATGGCCTGCATATTCGGCAACCAGCGCTTCGGTTTTACTGTCTGCACCAAACAGCGTTTTACGGATTTCGTCCGGCGTGGTGACCACTTCTTCTGGCGCTTTTTCATAGACTGCGAGTTCGTAAATCATATCGTATATTGCCGCTGCATCTTCAGGTCGCGCCTGACGAATCGTAATGCTCATTCCTTTCCCTTTATCTTTGTTTGTAGTTGATGGGGATAAGCATAAAGGCTAATGTCAGAAGAATTAAGTGCAATGAAATCAATACATGATGAATATTATGCATCCAGCCTTAAGGCGCCTTGATTTAAACCTTCTGCCGGTTTTTGACGCGATTTATCGCCACAGTTCCGTTCGACTTGCGGCAGATGAGCTGGCGATGAGCACCTCGGCGCTCAGCCATGCCCTGTCACGGCTGCGTGTTTCGCTCAACGACCCGCTGTTCTACCGGGAAGGACATCGAATGTGTCCCAGCGTCTATGCCACCCAGCTTGCGCCAGTTATTGCATCGGCCCTGAAATATCTCGACCAGGAGCTGTCGCCGCAGCCGGAATTTGATCCTGCTGTCAGTACAGCGTGTTTGCAGATCGCGATAACGGACTTTACCGCGTTCTGCATATTCCCTGCGCTCATGAATACGCTTCAACATGCGGCGCCTGGTTTGCGTCTGGAATTACGATATTTGCCGCACAGCCCGGCGTTGACGGAATTACTGGCAGGAGAGGTGGATCTGGCCCTGGGATTCAGCACCATTGAGGATCGCCGGTACCCGGAGCTGGAAGAGATCAGCTGGTTCGAAGATGAATATGTGGTGATTAGCAATGCGAGCCGGAGCGCGCTCACGCTGGAGGATTATCTTGCCGCCCGGCATCTTGTGGTTACGCCGTGGAATGAGAAGCAGGGCGTGCTGGATTTGCAGCTGGAACGCATGGGTTATACCCGACACATTGCGATCAAAACCCCGTCTATGCTCAGCGCCCCGTTTGTTATTGCAGAAAGCGATCTGCTGATGACGTTACCTCGATTCGCCGCTGAAAAGCTGCTGCCAGCTACCCGTATTAAAATTTTTGATTTACCGTTCCACATCAGTCCGTTTGAAGTAAAAATTTATTCGCACAAGCGCAGCGGGAAACGAGGCGTCACGAACTGGCTCAAAGCTACGCTGCGCGCGCTGGCCGAAGGGCAACAGTCAGAGCGCTTATGATTTCGACTGTAACAGGATTGCCATCAGCCCCGGAAAGCGGGCGTCCAGATCTTCTCTTCTCAGTGAAATCATATTCTCGCGCCCCTGCGGGCGCTGCCAGATCACGCCGCTGTCGCGCAGTACACGCCAGTGGTGAGTCATGGTTGATTTCACCACCTCGTCCGGGCGCAGCGCGTTGCAGCTCAGCTCACTGCCGTCGGCCAGCCGTCGAATAATCGCCAGCCGCAGCGGATTGCCGAGGGCGAACAGCACATTTTCCAGCAGTATTTGTTCAGGTTCCGGGTGGTTTGGGATCATCGTTTTCCTGCGTCTCGCGTGAGATTGAGCTATATCAACAATAGGTCAACCGTTAAAAAATAGTTCGATAATACTCGTACAATAGGACTATTATAACAAACGAACAAACACGCGACTATCCTGGTCGTCACAAACCCGTCATGAAGACGTAAGGAAATATCATGCCCCGACCCATTCCACTCGAACGTTATCGCAACATCGGTATCTCCGCGCATATCGATGCGGGCAAAACAACCACCACTGAGCGCATCCTGTTTTACACCGGGATGAGCCACAAGCTGGGTGAAGTACACGATGGCGCGGCAACCACCGACTGGATGGCGCAGGAGCAGGAGCGCGGGATCACCATTACGTCGGCGGCGGTGAGCTGTTTTTGGCCCGGCATGGACAGAGGCTTTGAACCGCACCACATCAATATTATCGACACCCCCGGGCATGTGGATTTCACCATTGAGGTGGAACGTTCCATGCGTGTGCTCGACGGCGCGGTGATGGTTTATGACTCCGTCGGCGGCGTGCAGCCGCAGTCGGAAACCGTCTGGCGTCAGGCGAATAAATATCACGTCCCGCGTCTGGCATTCGTCAACAAAATGGACCGCCCGGGTGCGGATTTCTTCCGCGTGGTGCGGATGATGCAGGAGCGGCTGAAAGCTAATCCGGTCCCGATTGTGATCCCCGTGGGCGCAGAGGAACACTTCACCGGCGTGGTTGATCTCATCAAGATGCGCACCATTCTTTGGGATGATGCGACCCAGGGCATGGCGTTCACCTACGCGCCGGTGCCCGACGATCTGCTGAGCACCGCCCAGACGTGGCGAGAAAAAATGGTCTCGTCTGCGGCAGAAGCCAGCGATGAGCTTATGGATAAGTACCTTGAGACGGGTGAACTGGATGAAGCGGAAATCATCAAAGGGTTACGGATCCGGACGATCTCCGGTGAAATACAGCCCATGCTGTGCGGCAGCGCTTTCAAGAACAAGGGTGTGCAGCGCATGCTCGACGCGGTGATTGAATTGATGCCGTCTCCACTGGACGTGCCCGCTATCGATGGGGTAGACGAAGATGGACAGCACGCCGAGCGCCACCCAAGCGATGATGAACCATTCTCTGCGCTGGCCTTCAAGCTGATGAGCGATCCGTACGTCGGACAGTTGACCTTTATTCGCGTCTATTCCGGCATACTGCGCAAAGGCGACGCGGTTTATAACCCGGTGAAGGGCAAAAAAGAGCGAATCGGGCGCATCGTGCTGATGCATGCCAACGACCGCCATGAGGTGGACGAGTTGCGCACAGGGGATATCGCAGCCTGTGTCGGGCTGAAAGACGTCACCACCGGTGACACGCTGACCGACCCGAATGCGGTGATCACCCTTGAACGGATGGAGTTCCCGGACCCGGTTATTTCGCTGGCGATTGAGCCGAAAACCAAGGCCGATCAGGAGAAAATGGGGATTGCCCTACAGCGCCTGGCGGCGGAGGATCCGTCTTTCCGTCTGCACACGGACGAAGAGTCCGGTCAGACCATTATCTCCGGGATGGGCGAACTGCATCTCGAAATCATCGTTGACCGCATGAAGCGTGAGTTTGGCGTTGAGGCAAACATTGGTCGTCCGCAGGTCACCTACCGTGAAACCCTGCGTAAAGCGGTGAAGGATATTGAAGGTAAATTTGTCCGACAGTCCGGCGGGAAAGGGCAGTACGGTCATGTGGTCCTGAGTCTGGAGCCGTTAGCAGCCGGAAGTGGTTTTGTGTTTGAAGATGCCACCAAAGGCGGGGTAGTGCCGCGGGAGTACATCCCGTCGGTGGAAAAAGGCTTGAGAGAAGCCATGAATACGGGGGTGCTGGCGGGCTATCCGGTTGTCGATGTGAAAGCGACCCTGACGTTTGGTTCCTACCATGACGTTGACTCCTCGGAGATGGCCTTCCGCATGGCGGCGATCCTCGGCTTCAAAGAGGGCGCGCGGCGGGCGGACCCGGTTATTCTTGAGCCGGTGATGCACGTTGAGGTGGAAACGCCGGAAGAGTATGCCGGGAACATTATGGGCGATCTCTCCTCCCGTCGCGGCATGGTGCAGGGGATGGCAGAGCAGTACGGCAGCCAGATTATTCGCGCTGACGTCCCGCTGGCTGAAATGTTTGGCTACGCCACCACGCTGCGCTCGATGTCCCAGGGGCGCGCGACGTATACGATGGAGTTCCATCATTTTGCGGAAGCTCCGCGGAATGTGGCGGATGAGATTATTGCGAAGCGCGTGAAGAGTTAATTAATTGCACATGGTAGTCATTTGGCTACCATGTGCCTTTATTATTACGACAGGGAGTTTATGCCTGTTACTTAATTAGCGTCGCCGAGCGCACTTTCCATTTTCCTTGCTCTTCAACGAGACAATCTGCAATAACATGATCTTGCTTCTTACCAAATGCGACATAGACGTTTGTGCAAACGGCGTCAAAATCAGAATGTAAGACGGTTATCTGATTCCAGTCATCATCCCAGTCCTGCGCTTTGATAAACATATCCGCATCGGGCATATCTTTGTCGTTACTGTCGCCAGAGTACATTTCTTTAATTGCTGCAATGGTCCCTGAGGCTACGTACTCGTTCATAATGTCTGGATTGAGTACGGGCGGTTTGTTCTGATCTAACTGCGCTATATACCATTGATTGAATTTAAGCGCCGCCTGACCCGGTGCATAAATGTTTTCTGCGGCCGCGAGCGGAGAAAGGGCGAAAAGTAAAAAGTAGAGTGGTTTCATTAATCATGCCTGAACAGTTCGTAATGAGGTTGTATGTTGCGGTAAGCCTGCATTGACTAATGTGCGCCCCATATCTTTTGCCAGACGCGTGTTGGGGATTTTTAATCGACCACCCGCTCTGATCGCTTCTGTTACGTAACGAGCACAATAACCCGTGCTGCTGGGTTGCGCGTGTGATTTCGCATATGATATTGCGCCATCTTTGTTCCATGACATGGATAGTTCCTTTACGAAAGATTGTTTATGCAACAGCTTCTGAAATATCCTCCGTTTAACATCGTTATGATAAACATAAAATGCCATAGAAATTTTATATAATTCAGATGGGTATAATTAAAAAATCAATCCAGCGCCTTCACCATCTTCCCACTCGTCACAAACGTCCCGGCCCCCAGATGATGCAGCGTATTCAGCTTATCCCCGTCAAACTGCCAGCGTCCGGCGACAAATGCGCGTTCATCTGCCGCGGCGGAAACCACTTCGCCAAACAGGGTGTCATATTTCTCGGCCGCAGAAGTGACAGGTAATAACCGACACTCCATCCACGCCAGACATTTCTCTTCTATAACCGGCAGACCAAGCTCAGGGCCATGAATAACCGGGATCCCGTAGCAGTTAAATTTATCCTCGTCGCGCCCGCTGACGCTGCCGACCGCCCAGGTCCAGTTGGCTGCCGCCACGCCGGGGATCACAATACCGAATTTCCCGCTGCGTTCGATCAACTCCCGTGACCACGCGCTTTTGTCTACCACAATCGCGATACGCGGGGGTTCAAATTCCACCGGCATAGACCATGCGGCGGCCATGACGTTGCGACGATCGATGGTCTCATCCCGGCTGGTGATGAGCACGGTTGGACCGTGATTCAGAAGACGGCTGGCATGACGTAATTCAACAGGACGAAAGTGGCTCATAGGATCTCCTCATGTACACGATGAGTATGCCGAAAAAGCACTTTTGCGCATATGCATAAGGGAAAATAGTTTATAAACAGGGGATATCACATCATGGAGCAAATCATGTCCCCATTTCTGAGTGCTTATTTTGCCCGCACGGGCTGGCAGCAGCCCGTACAGGTTAATATCGATACCCTGCGGGGGCTCCATTTACACCATAACTGCGCGATCCCTTTTGAAAATATTGACGTCGTTTTGCCGCGGGAAATCCATTTGGACGACGGGTGTCTGGTGGATAAACTGGTCACCGCGCGTCGGGGGGGATATTGCTTCGAGCAAAATGGCCTGTTTGAACGGGTGTTGCGCGAAGTTGGGTTTACGGTACGCAGCGTGCTGGGGCGGGTTGTGCTGGCGAATCCGTCGCAGATGCCGCCGCGTACGCACCGGTTGCTGCTGGTTGAGCTGAACGGCGAGCGCTGGATCGCTGATGTAGGATTTGGCGGACAAACGCTGACGGCGCCGATTCGTTTGATCGCCAACGAGGAGCAGGAAACCCCGCACGGGTGCTATCGTTTGCTGAGCGAGGGTAACGACTGGGTACTGCAATTCCGCCATCACGAGCACTGGCAGTCAATGTACCAATTTGACCTGGGGACGCAGTACTTCAACGATTACGTGATGGGTAACTTCTGGTCGGCGCACTGGCCTCAGTCCCATTTTCGTCATCACCTGCTGATGTGTCGCCACCTGCCGGACGGGGGCAAGCTGACGCTGACCAACTTTAATTTTACCCACTGGCAGAACGGTCATGTGGAGGAGCAGATCCATTTGCCGGATGCGGAGGCGCTATATAAGCTGATGCAGGACCGGTTTGGCCTGGGCGTTGATGACCCGAAGCACGGCTTTACACTGGCAGAGCTGACGGCAGTAATGGCAGGGTTTGATACGCATCCGCAGGCAGGGAAATAGCCCGGTGGCGGCTACGCCTTACCGGGCCTACGGGAGTATACGTAGGTCGGGTAAGGCGTAGCCGCCACCCGACAAATCAACGGCGCGATCTCACCACCTGATACCGACGCGTGAAGTACTCAAACGGCGCGCTCCACACGTGCACCAGGCGGGTGAACGGGAAGATGAGGAAGATCGTCATCCCCAGCACCAGATGCACGCGGAAGATCGGCGCGACGCCGCTCAGCATTTCCGACGAGCCGCCCTTAAACGTGACGATCCCCTGTGCCCAGCCGACCAGCTTCATCATCTCGCTTCCGTCAGGGTACTGAGCGGAGAAAGGAATGGTCGACAGCCCAAGGATGCACTGAAGCAGCAGGATACTCATGATGATAATATCCGGCGTGGTGGACGTGGCGCGCACCCGCTGGTTGAACAGGCGTCGGATCAAAAGCATCGACCCACCGATCAGCGTCAGCACCCCGCAAATACCTCCCGCAATCATGGCTAACTGCTGTTTAACCGCGACGGGTAAAAACCAGGCGTACATCCAGTGCGGGGTTAACATGCCGAACAGGTGCCCGAAGAAGATCCCCAGAATCCCAATATGAAACAGGTTCGAAGCCCAGTTCATCCCGCGCTTGCTGAGCATCTGGCTTGATGACGCCCGCCAGGTGTACTGCCCATAGTCGTAGCGCAACCAACTGCCGAGGAAGAAGACGGTGGCGCAGATGTACGGATAAATGTCATAGAAAAACACGTTCAGGTAATGAGTCATTTTGGGCCTCCGGCGCTGACGTCCACGTACTGCGGCGCGACGTCCTGGCTAAAGCGTCGTTGATATTGCTGCATCGGCGAACTGTCGCACGATGTGGCGTTGTCTTCGATAAACTTGACCTGTTCCTCTTCCCACACGGCGTCCAGCGCCTGACGGGTATCATCACGTTTTTCACCGGATACCTGTTTCGCCACGCTGTCGCTGGAAAGCCGTGTTTCCGCCAGCGACAGCAGGGCGTCAAACAGCTGGTAATGCGCTACCTCGCGCTGTTTCAGGCGGCCTCCAATCAGCGCCAGTATAGGCGCGACGTTTTGCAGCCCTTCACGCGCCTCGTCGTCGCTGACGATACTGAGATATTCCAGATAGAGCGGCAGATAGTCCGGCAGCTCGCGGCAATCCAGCTCCAGCCCGGCTTTCTCATACTGGCTCATCAGGTCGACCATCGCCTGACCGCGATCGCGGGACTCGGCGTGAACGTGCTCGAACAGCAGTAGTGAAGTCGCGCGCCCCCGCTCGAAAACTTCACACCATTCGGCCTGCTTATCCAGCAGCGGGGCGCTCAGGTGCTGCTGCGCAAACGGCAGTAGCATGGGCGCATCCTGTTCCACCAGGGAAAGCGCTTCTTCACGGTTATCCCAAAGCAGCTCATCGGGATACTCAATCAGTAGCGCGATGATTTTAAGGATCTGCATTATTCTCCCTCCCCGTGATCGCGCACCTCGGTAATGTTGATCGCGTCGATGCGGCTGCTGTTGAAGAGGTTGAACCTGGTGTCGGAGCCGTGACAGCCGTCACCGAAGGTGAAGCCGCAGCCGTTTTTCTCCGGGAAGGCGTCGCGCGCCATTTCGCGGTGGCTGGTCGGGATCACGAAGCGGTCTTCGTAGTTAGCGATGGCCAGATAGCGGTACATCTCCTCAACCTGCGCTTCGGTCAGGCCCACTTCCTCAATGGCGCGGGTATCGGTCACGCCTTCCACGGTCTGGGAGCGTTTGTAGTGGCGCATCGCCATCATGCGCTTCAGAGCGCGCAGCACCGGGCCGGTATCGCCCGCGCTGAGCATATTTGCCAGGTATTGCACCGGGATGCGCAGGCTTTCGACCGCAGGCAGTACACCGTCGCTCTGCGGCAGACCACCCGCGTCCGCGTAGGACTGAATCGGTGACAGCGGCGGCACATACCAGACCATCGGCAGGGTGCGGTATTCCGGATGCAGCGGCAGGGCGAGCTTCCAGTCCATCGCCATTTTGTAAACCGGGGAACGCTGCGCTGCGTCGATGACGTTCTGCGGGATGCCCTGCTTCAGGGCTTCTTCAATCACCGCCGGATCGTTCGGGTTAAGGAACACGTCGCACTGGCGCTCATACAGATCGGTTTCATGCTCGGTGCTGGCCGCCTCTTCAATACGGTCCGCGTCATACAACAGCACACCAAGGTAGCGGATGCGTCCAACGCAGGTTTCTGAGCAGACGGTCGGCTGGCCGGACTCGATGCGCGGATAGCAGAAGATGCACTTCTCTGACTTGCCGCTTTTCCAGTTGAAGTAGATTTTCTTGTACGGGCAGCCGCTGATGCACAGTCGCCAGCCGCGGCATTTGTCCTGGTCGATCAGCACAATGCCGTCCTCTTCGCGTTTGTAAATCGCACCGCTCGGGCAGGTGGCGACGCAGCTCGGGTTGAGGCAATGCTCGCACAGGCGCGGCAGGTACATCATGAAGGTGTTTTCGAACTGACCGTACATCTCTTTCTGGATCTTCTGAAAGTTTCGGTCGCGGGCGCGTTTTTCGAACTCGCCACCCAGCAGCTCCTCCCAGTTTGGTCCCCAGACGATCTTATCCATCCGCTTACCGTCAATCAGCGAGCGGGGGCGGGCGGTAGGGAGGTGATCCCCCTCCGGGGCGCGGTGCAGATCCTGGTAATCGAAGGTGAAAGGTTCATAGTAATCGTCAATCTGCGGCAACACGGGGTTGGCGAAAATTTTCGACAGGACGCCCATTTTTCCGCCGAGGCGCGGGGTCAGCTTGCCGTGAATACTGCGGATCCATCCGCCTTGCCACTCATCCTGATCTTCCCAGTTTTTCGGATAGCCGATACCCGGTTTGGTTTCGACGTTATTAAACCACGCATACTCCATCCCTTCGCGCCCGGTCCAGACGTTCTTACAGGTGACCGAGCAGGTGTGGCAGCCAATGCATTTATCGAGATTCAGTACCATGCCAACCTGTGAGCGTATTTTCATTTTTTCGCCTCCTGAACCTGATCCCGACCTTCGCCGTCCAGCCAGTTAATGTTTTTCATTTTGCGGATCATAATGAACTCGTCGCGATTCGAGCCGACGGTGCCGTAATAGTTAAAGCTGTACGCCAGCTGCGCGTAGCCGCCAATCATATGGGTCGGTTTCGGACAGACGCGGGTGACCGAGTTGTGGATCCCGCCGCGCCGTCCGGTCACTTCTGACCCCGGAATGTTCAGAATGCGCTCCTGAGCGTGGTACATCATGGTCATGCCCGGCGGCACGCGCTGGCTGACCACCGCGCGGGCGGTGAGGGCGCCGTTGGCGTTGAAGGCTTCGATCCAGTCGTTGTCCTCAATCCCCAGCTCGCGCGCGTCGGTTTCGCTGATCCAGACGATTGGCCCCCCGCGTGACAGGGTCTGCATCAGCAGGTTTTCGCTGTAGGTGGAGTGAATGCCCCATTTCTGGTGCGGCGTCAGGAAGTTAAGCGCTTTTTCCGGGAAGCCGTTCGGCGGGATCTCGCGCATATGGGTGACGCTGCGGGTATCAATCGGTGGACGATAGGCCACCAGACTTTCACCGAAGGCGCGCATCCAGGCGTGATCCTGATACAGCTGCTGGCGGCCGGAAATCGTGCGCCACGGGATCAGCTCGTGAACGTTGGTATAGCCTGCGTTATACGAGACATGCTCGCTCTCAAGGCCGGACCACGTTGGGCTGGAGATAATTTTGCGCGGCTGCGCCTGAATATCGCGGAAGCGGATTTTCTCGTCTTCTTTGTTCAGCGCCAGATGGGTGTGATCGCGCCCGGTCAGTTCGCCGAGGGCTTCCCAGGCTTTGACCGCGACCTGACCGTTGGTTTCCGGGGCAAGAGCGAGGATCACCTCTGAAGCGTCAATGGCGGTTTCAATGCGCGGTCGGCCTTTGGCCGGGCCGTCGAGCTTGACGTAATTGAGCTTGCCGAGGAAATCGACTTCGTTTTGCGTGTTCCACGATATGCCTTTTCCGCCGTTGCCGAGCTTGTCCAGCAGCGGACCGAGAGAAGTGAAGCGCTCGTAGGTTTCCGGATAGTTGCGCTCGACGACCGCAATGTTTGGCGCGGTTTTACCGGGGATGAGATCGCACTCGCCTTTGCGCCAGTCCAGAATATCAAAAGGCTGCGACAGTTCCCCCGGGGAGTCATGCTGAAGCGGCTGTAGCACCACGTCAGTTTCGGTGCCGAGATGCCCGACGCACACTTCAGAGAAGACTTTGGCGATGCCTTTGTAGATCTCCCAGTCGCTGCGGGACTCCCACGCGGGGTCAACGGCGGCAGAGAGCGGGTGAATAAACGGATGCATGTCCGAGGTATTCATATCGTCTTTTTCATACCATGTGGCGGTCGGCAGGACGATATCGGAGAACAGGCAGGTGCTGGACATACGGAAATCGAGCGTCACCAGCAGATCCAGCTTGCCCTCAATGGCGGCGGTTTGCCATTCCACCTCTTCAGGTTTGACATCATCCGTTGAGCCTAAATCCTCGCCCTGAATCCCGCTCTCGGTGCCAAGCAGGTATTTGAGCATGTACTCATGGCCTTTTCCGGACGAGCCAAGCAGGTTAGAACGCCAGACAAACAGGTTGCGCGGGTGGTTCATGCCGTTGTCCGGCTGTTCGCAGGCGAAGCGAATATCGCCCGATTTTAACGCCTGCACGGTGTAATCCTGCGGCGACATTCCGGCGGCGTCGGCACGGGCCTTAACGTGCAGCGGGTTGAGGTTAAGCTGCGGCGCGGAAGGGAGCCAGCCCATGCGCTCGGCGCGGACGTTGAAATCAATCAGATGTCCGGTGAATTTCGACGCGTCTGCAAGAGGAGAAAGCAGCTCCTGTGCGGTGAGCTTCTCATAGCGCCACTGGCTGGCGTGGTTGTAGAAGTAAGAGGTGCTGTTCATCTGGCGCGGCGGACGGTTCCAGTCCAGCGCGAAGGCCAGCGGCAGCCAGCCGGTTTGCGGACGCAGTTTCTCCTGGCCGACATAGTGCGACCAGCCGCCGCCGCTTTGCCCGACGCAGCCGCAGAAGACCAGCATGTTGATCATCCCGCGGTAGTTCATGTCCATGTGGTACCAGTGGTTCACACCGGCCCCGAGGATGATCATCGAACGACCATGGGTTTTGTGCGCCGTGTCGGCAAATTCACGGGCGATTTTTTCTATCAGGTAAGCGGGTACGCCGGTAATTTGTTCGCCCCAGGCCGGGGTGTAGGCTTTGATCTCGGCGTAGTTTGCCGCCGCGTTACTGTCTTCCAGACCGCGATCGAGGCCGTAGTTTGCGAGCACCAGATCGTACACGCTGACCACGCGTCTCTGGCTGCCGTCGGCCAGCGTCAGGGTTTTACTCGGTACGCGGCGCGTCAGCACCGGCTCCTGCTTCACGCTGCGGAAATGCGGGTTCTCGTTGCCCCCGAAGTAAGGGAAGGCCACGTCTGCCACACTGTCGTGGGTGATGAGCAGGGAAAGCGTCAGCTCGGTCTCCTGTCCCGCGGCCAGCGACTCCAGGTTCCATTTGCCTTTTTCGCCCCAGCGGAAACCGATAGAGCCGTTCGGCGCCACCAGATTTCCGGCGACGTCAAAGGCGATGGTTTTCCACTCCGGATTATTGGTTTCACCCAGCCCGTCGGCCAGATCCGACGCGCGCAGCATGCGGCCCGGCACCACGCGACCGTCAGCCTGTTCATCCAGCAGGACCAGCATCGGCATGTCGGTGTAGCGGCGGCAATAGTTGAGGAAGTAATCGCTCGGGTTATCAAGGTGGAACTCTTTGAGGATCACATGCCCCATCGCCATGGCGAGGGCGCTGTCGGTACCCTGTTTGGGGGCCAGCCACTGGTCGCTGAGCTTCGCCACCTCCGAGAAGTCCGGCGTAATGGCGACGGTCTTGGTGCCTTTGTAACGTACTTCGGTAAAGAAGTGGGCGTCCGGGGTACGCGTCTGCGGCACGTTCGAGCCCCAGGCAATGATATAGCTGGAGTTGTACCAGTCCGCCGATTCCGGCACGTCGGTCTGCTCGCCCCAGGTCATCGGCGATGCCGGAGGCAAATCGCAGTACCAGTCATAGAAGCTCAGGCAGGTGCCGCCGAGCAGGGAGAGATAGCGCGTACCGGCGGCATAAGAGACCATCGACATGGCCGGGATAGGCGAAAAACCGGCCACCCGATCCGGGCCGTAATTTTTGATGGTCCAGACGTTGGCGGCAGCAATCAGCTGGTTAAGCTCTTTCCAGTTTGAGCGGATAAACCCGCCTTTACCGCGCGCCTTTCTGTAGCTTTGCGCTTTCTGTGGATCGTTCTGAATGGCATCCCAGGCCAGTACTGGATCGGTATGCTGCGCCAGCGCCTCGCGCCAGAGTTCGATCAGCCTGCGGCGTACCAGCGGGTACTTGAGACGGTTGGCGCTGTAGAGATACCAGGAGTAGCTTGCGCCACGCGGGCAGCCGCGCGGTTCGTGGTTAGGCAGGTCGGGGCGGGTACGCGGGTAGTCGGTCTGCTGGGTTTCCCATGTCACCAGGCCATTTTTGACATAAATCTTCCAGCTACAGGAGCCGGTGCAGTTAACGCCGTGGGTGGATCGCACAATCTTGTCGAACTGCCAGCGCTGACGGTAGCTGTCCTCCCAGTCGCGGTTGGTGTGGTACACCTGGCCGTGCCCATCGGCGAAACTGTCGCCTTTTGTTTTGAAGTAACGGAAGCGGTCCAACAGTTTGCTCATGACATTTCTCCTGCTTCGATAACATGGCCGGAGGGTGAGGCATCACGCTCCGGCGAAGAGGTAGTTATTATTTTTGTGAGGATTTGCGGCCGTACACCAGCCAGGTGACGAGCACGCAGACGATGTAAAACACGAGGAAGACTTTCATGGCGCCCACCGGGGAACCGGTCATCGCCAGGGAGGTGCCAAAGGCTTTGGGAATAAAGAACCCGCCCACCGCACCGATGGCAGAGATAAAGCCCAGCGCCGCAGCCGTTTCGGTCACCGCTTCATGCTGTGCCTGTTCATCGCTCCCGCCCTGTTTTTTCACGCGGTCGAGGGTGATTTGGCGAAAGATAATCGCGATCATCTGGAAGGTCGAGCCGCTACCCAAGCCTGCGGTCAGAAACAGGCCCATAAAGACCAGATAGAAGGCGATAAAGCTGCCTGAACCAGACCCGGGGAGCGTCAGGAAAATCAGGGCGCTAAAGATGGCCATAAAGACGAAGTTGATCAGCGTCACCCTTACGCCGCCCAGTCTGTCCGAAATCATTCCGCCAGCCGAACGCGCCAGGGCGCCGATCAGTGGGCCAAAGAAGGCGAGGTGGAGGATATTAACGTCCGGAAACTGGGTTTTCGACAGCATGGCAAAGCCTGCCGAGAAACCGATAAACGAGCCGAAGGTTGCCAGATAAAGCAGGCTCAGCAGCCAGAGATGAAAGCGCTTAAGCACCGGAAGCTGGCTGGCAATGGACGCTTTCGAGCTGGCGATGTCATTCATGCCAAAAAACGCCGCAATGGTGGCCAGAATCAGCAGCGGCGCCCAGATCCACGCCGCGTTCGCCAGCCACATCGTCGAGCCATCCTCCTGCGGTACGCCGTGCACGCCGAGGAAGGTAAACATCGGCAGGAAAATCACCAGCGGCGCAACCAGCTGCATCACACTCACGCCCAGGTTACCCAGCCCGCCGTTAATGCCCAGTGCGCTGCCCTGTCTGGCTTTCGGGAAGAAGAAGCTGATGTTTCCCATACTGGAAGCGAAGTTGGCACCGGCAAAACCGCAAAGCAGCGCGATGATGATGAAGATCCAATAGGGCGTGGCGGTATTCTGGATGGCGATCCCAAGCCAGACACAGGGTACGACCAGGATAACGGTGCTTAACACGGTCCAGTAACGCCCGCCAAATATCGGCACCATAAAAGAGTAGGGGACACGCAATATCGCGCCGGAGAGAGAAGGTAATGCCGTTAGCATAAAAAGCTGATCGGTGCTGAAATTAAATCCGACCTTATTAAGATTTACCGCAATAGCGCTAAACAACATCCAGACGCAAAACGCCAGAAGCAAACATGCCACGGAAATCCACAGGTTTCTTCGTGCGATATGTTTCCCTTTATTCTCCCAAAATTGCGCGTTTTCCGGTTTCCAGTTACTCAACAGATGCTGATTACTCTTCTCGCTTTGATGTGACATATCACCCTCTTGCTTACCGAAGTGGAGAGAAAAAAGAAGGAAAAACAGAAAGATACCTGTCAGTGGTTTATGAAATTTATAGGATGTTATGGGATACATCTGAAAGGATAGATAAAAAAGCGAATCCCTGAGTTTGGAATGGGAATCAGGGTTCGCTTTATGTGTTACTAATTGTAACTCTTTGCGGAAATTAATACTCCGATGGGAGTATTAAAACAATTCGAGGGAGATAAGTTTATCCAGATGCTTATTAAATGCCGCGTCGTCCATTTCAGGCATATTTAAGACGTATATGCCATCCAGGCCACATACCAGACCAATTAAACGCCAGGCGATATTTTCCGGCTGATCAGCAAGCGTAAAGGCGTTGGCCTCCGTACCGGCGCGGATAATTGCGACCGTTTCCTGGTGCCACATCTCCATGGTCAAAACGTAGGCGCTTTTGATATCGCTATCCCGGCTGGCGAGAATTTGCGCCTCCCGCCACAGCCGAATGTAGGGCTCAAACCCGCCGTCATCGCTGCCGAGCATGGCATGCAGGCGCTCGCGCCAGCCTGCGTTTTCGCCAACGATTTCAGCATCCAGCAAATCGCGGATCAGCCTGACAAACGCCAGCGATTTAAGCTCGCCCGCCGACGCAAAGTGGTGATGCACCTGCCCGGTGGCGACGCCCGCTTCGGTAGCGATTCGGCGCACGGTCATCGCAGCGAATCCTTCGGTCAGCGCCACGCGCATTGCGGCCTGTAGGATCTCTTCCCGCCGCTCGTCCTTGCTCAGATAACGCATAATTTCTCACTCTCAATGGCAACGAAACGAGTGTAACAAAGAGCTGGACAAGTGTTCAACTTTACGTAGGATCGCAATCTGGACATGTGTCCAGTTTTTAACTGAAAAGGAAATTTATGTTTCGTCAGTGGTTAGCGTTAGTGATTATCGTGCTGGTGTATATCCCGGTGGCGATTGACGCGACGGTGCTGCACGTGGCGGCGCCAACATTGAGCATGACGCTGGGTGCCAGCGGCAACGAATTGTTGTGGATTATTGATATTTACTCGCTGGTGATGGCGGGGATGGTGCTGCCGATGGGCGCGCTGGGCGATCGCATAGGTTTTAAGCGCCTGCTGATGATCGGCAGCGTGCTGTTTGGCCTGTCATCGTTAGCGGCGGCTTTTGCGCCGTCCGCGGGCTGGCTGATTGCCGCCCGCGCGTCGCTGGCGATTGGCGCGGCGATGATCATTCCGGCTACGCTTGCAGGGATCCGCACGCTGTTTATTGACGTGCGGCACCGTAACATCGCCCTTGGCGTCTGGGCTGCCGTTGGGTCGGGCGGCGCGGCGTTTGGCCCGCTGATTGGCGGCATGCTGCTGGAGCACTTTTACTGGGGTTCGGTCTTCCTGATTAACGTGCCGATCGTGCTGATCGTGGTTTCGCTTGCTGCGCACTTTGTGCCTGCTCAGCAGGGTCGGCCCGAGCAGCCGCTCAATATCAGCCATGCCATTATGCTGATTGTCGCCATTTTACTGCTGGTCTACAGCGCCAAAACCGCCCTGAAAGGGGTGCTGTCGCCGTGGATGGTGGCCTCTACGCTGCTTACCGGGGCGGTGATGCTGTTTATTTTCGTCCGTATCCAGCTGCGCGCGCGCGTGCCAATGATCGACATGCGTCTGTTTTGCCATCGCATTATTTTAAGCGGCGTGGTCATGGCGATGACCGCCATGATTGCGCTGGTGGGCTTTGAACTGCTGATGGCGCAGGAGTTGCAGTTCGTGCATGGTTTTACGCCGTTTGAAGCAGGGATATTTATGCTGCCGGTGATGGTGGCGAGCGGATTTAGCGGGCCGATCGCGGGTGTGCTGGTCGGGCGTCTGGGGCTGCGCATTGTCGCGGCCGGAGGCATGGGGCTAAGCGCGATCAGTTTTATCGGCCTGTCGACGCTCGATTTCAGCACCCAACAGTGGCAGGCGTGGAGCCTGATGGTGCTGCTGGGCTTCAGTGCCGCCAGCGCACTGCTGGCATCGACGTCAGCGATCATGGCTGCCGCGCCGAAAGAGAAAGCGGCCGCGGCAGGCGCGATCGAAACCATGTCCTACGAGCTGGGCGCTGGTCTCGGGATCGCCATTTTCGGTCTGCTGTTAACCCGCAGCTTTTCGGCGTCAATTGTACTGCCGCAGGGGCTGAGCGCGTCGCTGACCGATAAAGCGTCGTCGTCCATCGGTGAAGCGATGAAGGTCGCGCAGGAGCTGACGCCGTCACTGGCCGAGCCGGTGATGACGGCGGCGAAAACCGCGTTCATCACCTCGCACAGCGTGGCCCTGGGCAGTGCGGGAGCCATGCTGATGATTCTGGCGATCGGGATCTGGTTTAGTCTGGCGAAGGTCGGAGGGCAGCAGTAAAAAAAAGGCCAGCCGCGAGGGCTGGCCTTTTGAACTAACACATCTTAGAACTGGTAGGTCAGACCTACAGCCACGATGTTGTCGGTAGCCACTTTGGCATCTTTGGTGAACTGGCTGTCATCCACGAGGTTGATTTTGTAATCAACGTAGGTGGACATGTTTTTGTTGAAGTAGTAGCTCGCGCCAACGTCAACGTATTCAACCAGGTCCTGGTCGCCATAAGAACCGATGTCTTTACCTTTGGATTTCAGGTAAGCGATGGATGGACGCAGACCGAAGTCAAACTGGTACTGAGCCACAACTTCGAAGTTCTGTGCTTTGTTGGCAACGTGACCGCTACCGAACGCCGTCATGTTGCGGGTTTCAGAGTAGGTGGTTGCCAGGTAGATGTTGTTCGCATCGTACTTCAGGCCAGCAGCCCAGACTTCTGCGTTTTCGCCACCGGCGTTCAGGTTGCTTGCAGCACGAACCTGACGGTCAGTACGGTCAGATTTCGCGTAGGTCGCACCCACACCGAAGCCGTCGAATTCATAGGTAGAAGACAGACCCCAGCCGTCACCGTTGGATTCGGTGATCTCTGAACGGTCGTTTTTACCCTGGTACTGGGCAGCCACGTTCAGGCCGTCAACCAGACCAAAGAAGTCGGTGTTACGGTAGGTGGCAACGCCAGTGGTACGACCGGTCATGAAGCCGTCAGTCTGCGTCCAGGTATCGCCACCGAACTCTGGCAGAACGTCAGTCCATGCGCCGATGTCATAAGCAACACCGTAGTTACGACCGTAGTCGAAGGAACCGAATTCATCGAATTTCAGACCAGCGAAGGCCAGACGGGTTTTGTTGCCGTCGGAACCCTGAGCTTCAGAGCGGTTGCCCTTGAACTCATATTCCCACTGGCCGTATCCGGTCAGCTGATCGTTGATCTGAGTTTCACCTTTGAAGCCCAGACGAACGTATGTTTTGTCGCCGTCGCTACCAGCATCATCAGAAAAATAGTGCAGACCAGTAACTTTGCCGTACAGATCCAGTTTGTTACCGTCTTTGTTAAAAACTTCAGCCGCGTTAACAACGCCAGCCGCCAACATGGAAGTCACTGCCACTGCAACTAATTTAAGTTTCATCTTAACTAACCCTTATAATTTTATTTAGGTATTTCCTAAGCCACCTGAGCGATTTTTAAACGAGGCTTATCGTCAATGGCAGACTATTTTTAAAATTCCGTAGACTGCTTTCAATAATAAGTTTCAAAATATTAAAGATAATTTCAATTAGTGTGATCCTGATCCGATAAATTTCCCTTAAATCGCTTAATAAGGTTAATTTATATACATAAATTGATTATTTACAAAACACGATAATAAGGCTGGAAATAGTTGCCATGCGTTTTTGTTTTTAGAGGGAG
>NZ_JADDTS010000043.1:0-15730 GCF_015159675.1 Enterobacter cloacae complex sp. S2 | reverse complement strand
CTTTAATATTTTTATTACATTGATATTTAACATCAATACTTGACGTTGAAAGCTTCGGAAATTTAATTCCATCTTTATAAACTTCATCTTCAATCCTAATCTGGATTTCAGACAATTCGTTTGCCATTAAATTCCTTTCCTCATGTGTTTTCGGTGGCGTTAATGTTCTGAGATAGTCGAATATATGAAATCTAGGTCCATACTCGTTTGCATAGGGCATTTTTTTTCTTATTAGTTCTTCTTTCACTAACTCATCAATTTTTTTCTGCCAGTCATCATAAACACTGATTAAATTGCCGTCAGAAAACCTTAATTTATTCACTGAGCTAAGGTCATTGAGACCTGTAGGGCGAGAATAGCTATCCTCCGTTTTAGACTCATCCCTTAGATAAACACCATCATTAGCCACTACTACTTTAAGCTGACTAAAACGTTCTGGGGTGCTGTATTCCATAGCTACAATTTTATATATAAATGTGTTCCCATGATCTGCTGAAAAGAAGAAAAACACAGGGCAACCTGTTTCTGACCTTCCACTACCACAATATTGTCTGGTAGATGCGCCAGGGAATGCCAGATAACCATTATCCGCCCCATTAATAATAGAGCCTTGATAAGCCGCAATATTATTTCCCCGGCGATATGAGAAATCATAAAAATCGTTATCCCATCCCAGGTGTGTTTTTATTCCCCGCAGAGAGTCATTGTAATAAACCTGTCCACCCTTATCACAGGATATGTAGTTTTCCAGCGTCAGGTATCGATTTTTATCTATGCGATAAATAATTTGAGCCGGAGCATCTGTTTCAACTTTTCGTGACTCTTCTACCTTCTGAGAACCGCTCATTCCTCCCAGACCCACCCCAAAACTGGCTCCCATACTGGCTCCTGCCAGGAACTGTAAGCCTTTATAAATGGCATACAGGAGTACACCAATAATGGCTATAATTGTGAGGACTTTCCTGTCTGACTGATTCCATCTCATCTTAATTCGCCTTAACTAAGCTGATAATCATATTGTCGATAACATCAGAAGAATTGAGTGACGTTGCTCCAGAAGCATCTGTAATACCGGAAACAACAGAACCATCTGGCATGGTGATTTTGTACGCTTTACCTGGTATAGGTTCTTTTGTCAGCGCATTTCTGATGACAAATTTCTCATCAAACGTAGAAGGTTCAAACGACTTCATCACCCCCTGCATACTGCCCGTGCCCGCTTTCCTGATGCCCGTGTTCTTAATCAGCAGTTTACCCGGACCACCAATCTCAACATTTCCGCCGTTGATTTTGATGTAGCCACCACCACAAATCAGCGTCAGCTCGTCCTGTGCCGTGACAACCATTTTCCTGCCGCTTGAAACATGCGTATCCTGCGTGGACCATGTGGTGATGTTTCCGCCCTGCGCCTGAATATCAATATCGTTTTGCGAGCTGAACAGTTTTGCCCCTTCACGGCTGTACAGGCTGAGTTGTTTACCGGCCGCCAGCGTAAAGTCCTTCTGCGCACCAACATCCAGTTGTTTACCCGCTGTCAGCGTAAGATTATCACTGACTGATAGCTGCATAACTTGCAATGACACTCGCACCACACTGCGTCTTGCAGCCATGCAATATAATTCCACGCCCGTTTTCTTCATACGCAGAAACATCGCATTCAATAATTTTATTCATACCGTGTTCCGGGCAACTGACGGTATCATTCAAAAGTGCGGCATTTTTACCGGCTATATCGAAACTGGATGAGGCTGATGTAACTTTACCATCATGCGTAGTGGCATCCCCTAAAACAACGACGTATCTACTCATTTAATAACCATACTCCTTTGCCTTTTCTCGAATAATTTCCTCGATACCCGTTTCCCGACTTATCATTGAAGGTTCATTAATTCTTTCAACAACCCCAGTGTTCATATAAGGGTCTGCGCCAGTGGTCCAATCAGCAAGATATCGGAGCGTTGAAAGAAATTCTTTATCCCATGTAGCATCGCAGTAACCTATCGGTAAATCATAAGCTACTACTCTGGTCATAAATTCCTTGTTTCCGGGCAGTGTGCTGTGATCTGTTGGTTGAGAAACATAAGTTCGTAACCTTTTATCTTTTTCTTCGAAAGTTTCCTTCCTTGTTATCTCTTGCACATAACCACTTGGAAGTTCCTTATAGCCGATTACAACATCTTGGTTTGGATATAAATTGACATAGTTATTATATGTATTGTCATTTTTCTTTCCAGTTTTAGGGGCTATCTCACCCCACCCATCCTGTTGTTTTGAGCCATGCTCTTTACCTACTCTGGTTTCGTCAAATTCGGCCAGCTCACTGGGATTAATAGGCTCAGGGACTTTCTCTGCATTTACAAACACTGTTTGCCATTTTGGAGGGTCAGGATATGTAATGCTACTACTTTGATATTTATCACCATCATCATCCCAAAATGGTTTTCCATCAGGTAAAGTACCAAATGGTGTCTGCTTATCAGGATAAGAACCGCATGGCGTATTCCTGGCCAACATCCTCTGGTACAAATTATTTTTAAATTTCACAATTAATGGATGTGGATTACCATTTTTATCATTAGGTAGCCCTTGCCACCCTATCGAGCGAAGCGGTAATGACCCCATAACTCGGTCATGAGGGCAAAAATAAATATACGTTCTGCCATGATTATCACGCTCTTGTATTTTTCCAGCCCGTATTACATTCTCACCTTCAGGCTTCCAATTCGTTTTATCAGTAAACTTGCCTACACATAACCCTTTATAACCCACAGAAGACAGATGCGTGGATTGCTTTGCAATTTTTTCAATTATTGATGATAATGTATTTTCGCGTCCGCTTGGAGAAATTCTCTCTTTCTGAGGAATTGAAAGCTCATTAAGCTGGCTATTATGCATTGCATAAGGGGAGTTTAATATAAAAAGAGTATCTGGCCCTTTTTTTGCTAATGCGACTGCGGCTAGCGAAATCATTGTCCCTTGGCTATGAGAGATAATACTAACCGTATCATTTGGATATTTATCCCGGATAAGGTCTAAAAGATCTGCTAATCTCTTAGCTGCATGTGAATAGTATTTTCTTGGTGGAGCATTTGTTAAAAGTCTATCTTTATCTTCATTGAGATACTGAAGTTTTGCTCCAGAGATTCCCGCCAGATTCTCATCGAATCCATAGTCACTCCAAAGCGAGTGTAAGTTATTCGTGCCATTTTGGAATGGGCCACCTCCCCATATATATGGCCCTTTTTTTTGAATGTCATCTTGTTTTATACCTGTTCTTTTCATTTCATGATAATCTTCACCATCCGCATTAGCTAACGGGATAATATATTTATCCTCTTCCCCCCTCACAGAAGAATACCCCCAATAGAATCGAATGATTGGAGAGCGCTCAGAATTTTCAATAAGTTTTCTACGAGCTAAAGGTGAAGGTGACGAGTTACTTTTCCCTTCCTCCTTCTCACAATCTGTACTATATTTGTTCGACTTCAATTCAAATTGAGAACCATTGAGCCCTAACCTGTCATTTAATCCTTTGCAGAGAGACTCTTCCGCATTTTGATACCATTCACCTGTTGAGTTAACCCCATGGACGAGTATTATCAAACCAGGGAGATGAGGAGGTAAATCACATCCTCCGCGGACCTTTATATTTTTATGAGAAGGGCATGAACGCCATGAAGGTTTTCCATTGTCGTCATACTTTAACTCTAAAGCCCTGGTTGTATCTGTTTTTTCACTCATTAGAAGCATCCTTTTTTATCTATTAGACAAGCCGCCACTTATCTTATTACTGGGACACCATGTGATTGGAGGATATATATAATTAAATATGATAAAACCACACACATACACCACTTGCCTGCTTTTTTCCACCCACCATCAATAGGTTTATGCAAAAAGCCAATAAAAATATATAAGATGCTACCAATTACAAGAGAATATAAACACATTATAAAGAGTATTAATCCTAACATATGTATTCCATTAATATTATTTAACGACCAGTAAGTGTTATTATCATATCATCTATCAAATCCGAAGAATTAAGCGTCGTTGCCCCCTGCGCGTCTGTTATACCAGTGACAACTGACCCGTTTGGCATAGTTATTTTATAGGCTTTTCCTGGAAGCGGCTCTTGGGTTAATGCATTTCTGATAACAAATTTCTCATCAAACGTAGAAGGTTCAAACGACTTCATCACCCCCTGCATACTGCCCGTGCCCGCTTTCCTGACGCCCGTGTTCTTAATCAGCAGTTTACCCGGACCACCAATCTCAACATTCCCACCGCTGATTTTGATGTAGCCGCCTCCGCATATCAGCGTCAGCTCGTCCTGTGCTGTAATGACCATTTTCCTGCCGCTTGAAACATGCGTATCCTGCGTGGACCACGTGGTGATGTTTCCGCCCTGCGCCTGAATATCAATGTCGTTTTGCGAGCTGAACAGTTTTGCCCCTTCACGGCTGTACAGGCTGAGTTGCTTACCGGCCGCCAGCGTAAAGTCATTCTGCGCACCAACATCCAGCTGTTTACCCGCTGTCAGTGTCATATTATCACTGGCTGATAGCTGCATATCTTCGCCGCTCACCAGTGCCATGCCTTTTGGCGCACTGCCCAGAATCACCTCTTCATGCAGTTGTTCAATTTTCTGCTTCAGGAGTTTTTGCTGACGGCCAACATCGGCAGCCAGAGCCTGAGCCTGCTGTGCGCAGGCAGCAAGGGATTCCATTTCCACTAATGCTGCTGAAAGCCGTGCGAGTGCAGGCTCCATATCAAGGACCTGGCCCTGCGCCTTCGCCTGGCCGTCAGCACTAATAAAAATCCCTTTCTGCGCCCGGATGGCGCCCCAGTTGTCGGTTCTGAGCTCAAACCCCTCACCGCGCTTCTGCCTGTCGCTGTCGACCAGATGGCCGAGATTCAGCTGGCTCTTGCCGCCGTACTCCGTGCTGACCTTGATATGCTCTTTCCCGCGCTCGTCGTCGAGGCGGATTTTGTTGTTCGCCGGCGTGCGCAGCACGTTGCGTCTGTAGTTGCGGATGGTGACGTGGTCGCCATGCGCCGAGTCGTGCAGCACACCGGCAATGTACGGCCGGTCCGGGTTGCCGTCCTCAAAACCAATCGCCACCTCGGTGCCTGCCAGCAGCGGCAGGTGCAGGCCGTAGGTGTCACCCGCATACGGGCGGGACTGACGGACCCACAGACTCTCGAACCCGGTCTCCCAGTTCTCACGGTCAAACAGCATATTGACGCGGTAGCGGCCGTCTTTATCGATATGCCCGTAGGTGTCATTTTCAGTGGTACTGGTGACGCGGGCCGGTAAGGTACCGGCCATCACCGGACGTGAACCAGGCTCAGGGCGGAAACTGAAATCAGTGCTGTCCGGGATACCGTCAAACCTGACGCAAAAGTCCGCATCACGCTGCGCATGGCTGTGCATCGCCGTGACAACCACGCCCTGCGCAAACACTTCTGCCACTTCGTACCCGCCGGTGACTTTCAGCAGCATACCCGGAGAGAGCTCCGGACAACTGGTGAAGGCAACGGTCTGCGTCTGGTCATTCAGGTAGCGCTCATGACGGATGCGGGCGTAAAACGCCCCGGACTCCGCAGCCGGGTTGCGGTCATACGCGCTGCCCGGCGTCAGGTAGTTATCCGCCCAGTGATAGGCCTCACCGTACGTGGTGACATCCCCGCGGGTCGCATCAACCAGGGTGTTCATGTCCTCCGTGGCCTGACGGTAGTTGTAATCGCGGGTGCTGACCTCCTTCTGGACCACCTTATGACGGCTCTCCATCTCCCACACCGAGTCCACACCCTGCGAGTGCTGCCCTGACGGCGGCACCGACGGCAGCGTCAGGCCTTTCTCATATCCCTGCCGGCTGTCGTAAAACTCCACCACGTCAATGTTGAGGCGCGTGTCGGTGGTGAAGCGGAACCAGATACCGACCTCACCCAGCAGGCGGGTGATAAAGTGCAGGTCGTCCTCAGCGTACTGCATCACCTGCTCACGGCGCGGATACTCTTTACTCAGTGAGAACAGGAAGTCCTGGCCGCGCATGCCGTGGCGCTCGCGCAGGATTTTCTCCACAATCTGCGGGACGGACATGTCCTGGTAGACGGCGTTCTGGTGCGAACGGCTGAGCAGGGCCAGACGCGGCTCAAGCGTCACTGCGTAACGGGTTTCATCCTTTGAGGTACCCAGACGTTCAAAACCCGTGACCACGCCCTGAATCACCCGCACCGGCTGCTGTATTTTGATGCCGTACCCCTGGTCTACCGGGGCCTGAAGCGTCAGGGAAGCCGCTTTCATCAGCATCATCTCTTTGCTGATGGCATGGTCCGTACTGGTGAATTCAGTACGGTAGCTGAACGGCGTGCTCAGGGCTTCATCACCCTCAAACGCCAGTACATCAAGCCCTGCATCGCAGCCCTTCACCGACAGCAGGTGATGGCTGTGGCTGAATCGTAAGGGAAGATTACTGCTCATGCATGCTCACCTTCTGTCCGGTCAAACTCGAGCACTATGCCCTCTCCCTCATCCCAGCCCAGCGTCAGGGTATGCGGCTTCTGCCCCGCTGCCATATGGCTCAGCAGCTGCTGGCTCAGCACCGGCAGAATCTGCTGGTTCAGCAGGCTGTCGACATTACGGGCCCCGGTGTCCGGCAGCAGGCAGGCATCGGTCAGCGCGTCGTACAGGCTTTCGTGGATATCGGTCTTCATACCGTAGTGACGGTTGAGGCGTCTGCTCACCTGATTCAGCTTCATCTCCACAATGGTACGCATGGCTTCTGCATTCAGCGGACGGTAAATCACCGTCTGGAAGCGCGCCAGCAGCGCGGGCTGGAAGTGGTCCCGCAGGACAGGACGCAGCAGTTCATGCAGGTCCGGCTCTGTCGCCTCCGGCTGCTCCTGCAGCATCTGCATGATGAGGTCGCTGCCGAGGTTGGAGGTCATCAGAATCACCGTGTTACGGAAGTCAATTTCCCGCCCCTCGCCGTCGCGCATGAAGCCTCGGTCAAACACCTGATAGAACAGGTTCATCACGTCCTGGTGCGCCTTTTCCACTTCATCCAGCACCACCACGCTGTACGGGCGCTTACGGACGGCTTCGGTCAGAATGCCGCCCTGACCGTAACCCACGTAGCCCGGAGGTGAGCCCTTAAGCTGCGAAACGGTGTGTGGCTCCTGGTATTCCGAAAGGTTGATGGTGATAAGGGACTTCTCGCCGCCGAATAGTTCATCGGCCAGCGCCAGTGCGGTTTCGGTCTTGCCGGTGCCGCTCGGCCCCACAAGCAGGAACACGCCCTGCGGGCCGTTCTCAGGCGCCAGACCGGTTTTGCTGGCGCGCAGGCGTTGCGCAATGGCATTCAGCGCACTGTCCTGACCGACAACGCGTTTCGCCAGACTGTGCTCAAGGCTCAGCAGTTCCGTCTGCTCGTCCTTCATCAGGGAAGAGAGCGGTACGCCCGTCCAGTCGGCGATAACGGTGGCGACGGTACGCGCGTCCACATCCAGCCCCAGCAGCGGGGTATTCTGCTGCACGGCAGTAAGCTGCATCTGAAGGTCCGCAATCTCCCCCTGACGGGAGATATCCGTGCGGCAGGCAAGCAGTTCTTCCGTCAGTTTCAGCTCCTGGCCGTACTGGGCTTCCCGTTCGTCGAGCTGCAAAATGATGGCGACCTCTTCCTCTCCGATGGCGGTCAGACGTTCGCCGTGAGCGGTATTACCCACTACGATATCCTCCAGCAGCGCCTGCTTCTCCATAGCCAGTGCCGTGAGCTGCGCCTTCATGCGGGTCAGCGGCTCCGGTACCGTATCCAGGCTCATGCGAATACGGGCAGAGGCGGTATCCAGCAAATCCACCGCCTTGTCCGGCAGCTGGCGTCCGGTCAGATAGCGTCTGGAGAGCGTGACGGCGGCTTTAACCGCTTCATCGGTAATATGCACGCCATGATGCTCCGCGTAGCGTGACTTGAGTCCGCGCAGCATCAGGCAGGTGGTGTCGTCGTCCGGTTCGTCCACCTTCACCATCTGGAAGCGACGCTCCAGCGCGGCGTCGCGCTCAAAGTACTGTTTGTACTCACTCCAGGTGGTGGCGGCGATGGTTCTGAGCTCACCGCGGGCGAGCGCCGGTTTCAGCAGGTTGGCCGCATCGGCGCCGCCCGCCTGGTTGCCCGCGCCGATAATGGTGTGCGCCTCGTCAATAAAGAGCAGAACCGGCAGGGGTGACTGCTGCACCGCGTCGATGATGTTTTTCAGGCGCTGCTCGAATTCCCCCTTCACACCCGCCCCGGCCTGTAACAGGCCGAGGTCAAGGGTGCGTACCGCGACCGGCTTCAGCGCGTCCGGCACATTGCCCTCATGAATGCGCAGCGCCAGTCCCTCCACGAGCGCGGTCTTGCCGACTCCCGGTTCGCCGACCAGAATCGGGTTGTTCTTGCGGCGCCGGGAAAGAATGTCCACCATCTGGCGGATTTCATTGTCGCGGCCATAGACCGGGTCGATTCTGCCCTCACGGGCGCGGGCGGTGACGTCGAGGGTGAACCTGTCCAGCGCATTCTGCAACGCCGGGTTCAGCTCTCCTGTTATATCCGCATTCACCGGACGGCCGACAAACTCCACCTCATCACCCTGCGTAAGCTCCGCTTCCTGCTGCACCTCCGGGCGTTCATCCGACTGCGCATCCAGAAGTCCACGCAGGCGCTCAAGCTGGCTCTGCGCCAGCGTCAGCAGCGGCCACAGGCCGTCGCAGCGCAGCAGTTTCGGTTTTTCCACCAGCGCCATCAGGAGGTGAATGCTGCGGATATGCTCTTCCCCCGCCAGCGAGGCGTGCAGCCAGGCGTCCTGCATAAGGGACTGCACGCCCTCCGAAAGCTGCGGACGGCTGCGCACTGACCGTGGCAGGCTGTCCAGAAAACCCAGCATATCCTGCCATATCGTATCCATATCCCATTCGTAGCGCCGCGCCAGCACCGTCAGGTCGCCCTCACCCTGCTCCAGCAGTTTCAGCAGCCAGTGCTCAGGCAGTATTTCCGCATGGGCGCGGGTCTGGCACAGGGAAGCGGCCCCTTCCATTGCGCGGGCACAGTAAGGGTTAAGACGGCGTAACAGGATGGCTGGATTTTCCATGAGACTCTCTCTTTATCAGTTCCGGACACGCTACCGCCCGTCGCTGTTCCCTGTTATTCAGGAACCCAAAGCGCATCAGGTCGGGCAGGCAGATTGTGTTTTTCTTTGCTGACCACCCGTCAGTGCAGGCGCTCAGCAAAAAAAGCAGACGGCTGACCGTCTGCTCAGGGCTCTTACGCAGTGGCGCGTTCGTTCCAGGAATCGGAATGAATGATGTTGCCGTCCTTGTAGGTCCAGGTGATTTTTTCGTAGCGCAGTTCAATCTGCTCGAGGTGGTTGTGCTTCTCGAAAGCCGGGTCCTTGATGTCATGCATCTTCGGATTCACTTTCACCAGCTTCACGTTCTCAAGCTTCGTGTTGAAGTACTCCACTTCCTGGCCTGCGTCATTGATTCTGTACCATTTGAACTCAGCCGATTTCAGGGTCTGGCCGGTCGTCACCGCCTTGTACAGGTACGGGCTGGAGGAGTCGATTTCCTTGGTGAACAGGAAAGGCGTGTGGATACGGGTGCCGGTCAGCTTGCCGGTATTGTTATCGGTCGGGATGTACAGGTTGTGCTCCTGGGCCACCACTTCGATACTGCCTTCACGATCCTGAACGTCCACGGACCCTTTGATGTCCGCGCCGCCGTCGTCCTTCAGCCACAGATAGACTGGAATTGCCATGTTAATTACTCCGTTACATTGTTATCAGCGCCATCATCCTGCGATGACGCATGGGTCGTGCCCGGCGCCTGACAGGCATTCGCCTGTGGCACCAGACTGATTTCGACACGGCGGTTGAGCGCACGCCCTTCCGGGGTGTCGTTGGTGGCGACAGGACGGCTTTCACCATAGCCCTGCACCGCAAAACAGCTTTCCGGCACGTCGCCGGTATCCCGCATCCAGTTGCGTACCGACTCCGCGCGCTTAAGCGACAGCACCTGGTTGGACTGGTCATCCCCGGTGCTGTCGGTATGGCCCGCCACCACAATCAGCCAGCCGGGCTTCGCCTTGATCCCCACCAGTGAGTTCACCAGCAGCTTTGTTGAGGCGGGTTTAAGCGCCCACTTTCCGGTATCGAACAGCGACATGCTGTCGAGGCGGATGATTTTCGGTACCGGTTTGAGTTCCGGCTCAGGCGGCGGAGGCGGAGGCACATAAGAGCGAATCGTATTCAGCACTGGCATACGCAGACGTCCGCCCTGATACAGACCTAGACTCAGCCGGGCCGGTACGCCGTTACGTGCATGGTCGTCCAGCAATGCCGCATCCTCGCGCAGCACGGCAACGGCGTCAGCTTTCGGCCCGGAGTCATTCATCGGTATACGTTCATAGCGTGCAATATCGAAGCTCACGCGTTGCAGCAGCTGGCGATTATTCCAGCCACTGCTGAGTAGCGCAGCAATGGCTGCCAGCGTGAAGATTCCGAGCGCACCGCGCCAGGTTCGTCCATGCGGTGTCAGGCCTCGTCCTTCTGGCAGTAAAGGGAGGACAAAATTCGGGAACAGGGAAATAACCGTACTGTCCGTTCCCGCCGGCTGCCAGCCAGACACCTGCTGCATCGCAGTATGGCGGGACAACCACGCTGTCCAGATAGAGGTGGCCATGCTTCCGGCCAGGATCGGACCCAATCCCCACAGAACCGCAACAGGTTCAATGACAGGAATATCGGGGTTTTCATCCATAAGGACAGCCTGGACGTGCTGTTGGAACCAGCTCATCAGGCTGTTCATCAGCACCTGTTGCTGCATCGCAGGCGTTCCGCCAGTATTAACCCATTCAGCAACTGAGCCAGGCGCTGAAGTCCCACTCCAGACCTTTACCCCTTCCCCCAGGATCGCCGTCTGCCAGAGCATGTCATTCATCATCGCACTGCCGACCTGTCCATTCAGAACCAGTGGCACAGAATGGCCGGTTGCTTTACGCAACCGGCTAATCTGCCAGCGCAGGGCAAGCAAACGACTGGTAAGGCGCTCACTGTCAGGGTGCTGCTGCGGACAAACACTGACCATCACTGACAGCTGACGTCCCCAGTCGGGGCGCAACCACAGTACCTGACGGGCGGCCAGCTCCAGTTCCAGATGATCCTCCACACGGATCCAGCAGCCCTGCGTGACAGTAAGCACAGGTGACTGATGCGGCCAGGCAAGCGGCAGATCGCCACAGACCAGTACCACGGGCTGACAATAATTGGCTTCAGGCAGGTCCTCCAGACACAGGGTGAAATCGTGCTGCACGCGACGGCAGGCGACAGCCCAGAACGCTATGATGAGTCCCAGTACCGCCAGCAGGACGAGAATGGAAACCAGACGGGATGCTGGCAGAAACCACAGGCAGACCACTGCACTCAGCAGGGCAGCCCAGAGCGCAAGCCCGCGCTGTTGTGCAGGGCTCATTTCACGGCTCCCGGCAGCAGGGTAAGCAGTGTCTGATCCAGCCAGCAATCCAGTCCCCACCATAATGCGGTGACCACCACCACACTCAGGCCAATGCGCATAGGCCATGATGCCAGCCACCCCCCTATCCCCCGTCCGGCATGGCTTTCCGCCAGAACGGGATGGGGTTGTGAATAGCTGAACGGCGCAACATATTCATTCAGTGCATTCATGAGTTTCTGCCGCTCAGGATCGTTCAGGGAGCGGAAGTTGCCGAGGAATCCGAGCATCATGACTCGCTGGAAGCAGGTCACAACGGCGTGGTCAGGAGCCGGTTCACGCAGCACATCACGCATCCGATCGCATAACGTGTCACCGGCGTCCATGGTGCCAAGGAAATATCCCTGTAGGGGAATGTCATACCACTGTATACAGGCGTCATCCTCCACACCGCGACCTTTGACTGCCTCATCAAGCAGCGCACACTGTGCCGTAAGAATATGCTGGCAGCTGGCCTCATCGAGTTCGCTCGCTTTCAGTTCTCGCTGCACACGCCCGACATCGTCGATGCAGCGCTCCCAAAGCGTACGCCCTTCCCCGTCCTGGAATGTCGGGCCGTGACGCAGACTGATCACCTGTAGCCAGGTGTCCTGTAACAGGGCATCAATATCAATGAACGCGGCAGTAGCGCGTTTACGATCATTCATGTTCTCAGTACCGCAAAGAGTTCAAGTTCAGGCTCGGCGAGCATTCCCGGAACGTAAAACATACAGGTGCCGCTCTGGAACATTTCGATGGCCAGGGGATGAGAGACATCAAGGCTGAAATACTGATTTTCCAGGCGTAGTGGAATGGCTGCCGGCACATGGCGCAGCGGCATCAGAGGGACGCCCACCCGCGATGAATTGACGATACTCCTGACATGATCGGGACTGCCGACCTTGCACTGGCGCGGGAACTGCTCCTGCAATTGTGCCACCGGCATCGGTGAACGCACGGAGAGGTAATAATCAGCTCCTTCGCGCAGACGTGGATCATGCAGACGGGCCTGCCAGAAGTGAAGCCGGTCATCATGCTCAAGCTCAATTGCCACCACCCGCGATGGCAGGCTGGCTTCCAGAAGATCGCCAAGTAAATCAAACAGCGGCGGGAAGACGTTATTCAGCTGCTCATGCTGCCATGCCGGGATCGCACTGACCTGATGCTCCAGCGAGAATGTCAACAGGCTGCCTGCAAGCCTTGCCAGCTCCGGATAGAGACGCTCAGGCGGGCTTTGCGGGTGGCGCTGAAACTGACCCAGCACGGGCTCAGCACTGTTCAGGGCATTGAGCAGCCAGAACAATGAAACATCGGCTACGGCAAAATCCGCCATGCGCTCATTACTTTCCCGGCGCATGTCCATCAGGCGGCCCAGACGGGCGCGCAGTTGCGTCAACAGTTGCTCCAGCTGGGTCATCAGCCAGCGACTGCCCAGTAACGCCAACAGCGGCGGAAGGTATGTCTCATCAAGTGCCCAGTTCCCCTGCGAATCTTGTTGCAGGCGGGCAACCGGACAGGTCAGGTAATCGCTGTTGTTCTGATGGGCAAATCGCAACGTCAGCTCTGGCCGCATCACTGCAATCTGGCGGGTATCATCGCCAAAAAGGTTGCGGACATCCCGCCAGCGCTGGCGATAGCGAACAGGACGCGCGGCCACCTCATCGGGCTTAAGGCAGTTGCCACCATTCGCGCGCAGCAGCGGAAGAGCCAGAACCACCACCACGTCCTGTGTTTCACTCTCAAGCGCCAGCACCGGTGGCAGGTCGTCAGCATTGTCCGTATCGATTAATGTCCCGTCAGGGAACCGGAGGTGCAGATGACGGGCCTGTAGACGGCCCAACTTCAATACATCCGGTTCGAAAGTGGCATTAATCACCCCCCAGGGATGGGAGAGACCCAGTCGGGCGATACATTCCGCAGACCAGGCCGCATAGGCGGCCTGTTGCTGGAAGTGCTGGGGAGAGACCATCTGGCCCCTGCCCCATAACGGTTGTTCCGTTTTCATGCTTCCTGCCTTACGTTACGCTTTCGCTTTCGGCATCTGGCTCACCAGAGACAGGTTCACATCCATGCCTTCCACCTGGAAGTGCGGCACCGCAAACAGCTTCACGCGGAAGAAACCCGGGTTGTCTTCGATATCTTCCACCACCACCTTCGCGTCACGCAGCGGATGAGAAGCCTGCAACTCATCGCCCGGATCGGTCATTTCCGTCACCAGACTACGCACCCAGGTGTTGAGCTCCAGCTCCAGCAGACGGCGGTCCTTGGTGGTGCCGATGTTTTCGCGCTGGATGAGCTTCAGGTAGTGCGCAATACGCGACAGCAGGAAGATGTACGGCAGACGTGCGTTGATGCGGCTGTTGGCCGTGGCATCTGCGGTGTCGTACAGCGCCGGTTTCTGCGCGGAGTTCGCCGAGAAGAAGCAGGCATAGTCGCGGTTTTTGTAATACGAGAGCGGGATAAAGCCGAGGTTGGCGAACTCGAACTCGCGGGTCTCCGGGATCATCACCTCAGACGGGATTTTCACCTGGTTGCCGGTACCCAGATCGTACAGATGAATAGGCAGGTCTTTCACCGCCCCGCCCGCCTGCGGGCCACGGATCTGCACGCACCAGCCGTTATTGATGAAGCTCTTCACCATGTTTGTCGCAAAGGAGAACGACGCGCTGGTCCACAGGTATTTCTCGTGATCCGGGCCTTTCACCTGCTCAACGTAGTTAAAGCTGCGTACAGGTACGGTGTCCGGGCCATACGGCAGACGCCCCAGCACGCGCGGCATCACGAGGCCGATGTAGCGGGCGTCGTCGGTGTCGCGGAAGGATTTCCACTTAATGTACTCGGCGCGGTCGAAGTAGTTGCCGATATCCTTAATTGCAGCGACCTCTTCCATGGAGTCTTTCAGGAAGAATTTCGGACCGACAGAGCCAATAAACGGCATATGTGCGGCAGCTGACACTTTAGAGATGTTGCGCAGCAGCGCCACATCCTGCGGGCTGGCGTCAAATTCATAGGATGAAATCACGGAGCCAATCGGCTCGCCGCCCGGGGTGTCGTATTCGGCGGTATAGGTGTGCCAGTAGAGGCCGCTCTGGATAAGTTCCGGCGCGTCTTCAAAGTCCTGACGCAGATCTTCTTTCGACACATCCAGAATTTCGGTTTTCACGTTCTGGCGGTAGTCGGTGCTGTCCACCAGCTGCTTCAGGCCGCGCCACAGGGACTCCACCTTCTGGAACTCCTGGTGATGCATTACGGCATCCAGCTGACGACTAATCTGGAAATCCAGCTCAGCGATATGGTGGTCAATCAGCGTTTTGTCGAGCTTCTCCACCGGCTGACCGGATTTGCGGATGCAGTCCATAAACACCTGCATCGCCGCCGTCAGGCGTTCACCCGCCGGAGCGTCAGAAAGCGCGGCGTCATCCAGAAACGCATTGATATCCCCCAGGCTGGAGGCCGGGGTCAGGTTGATTTTTTCAAACAGGGAGGCGTAAACGCCCTCTTTTTCCAGTACGGTGGTCTGCCCCTGCGCGGAGGCGGTTTCAGTATTCACAGACATCAGCATATTCCCGGTTAATCCATTAAATTACACATGCCGCTTATTTCGGGGCCAGTGCACTCATTTCGTCGCGTAATTCCTGAGACAGCGCCGGGTCTTTAAGAATTTTCTCGAGTTCTTTTCTGAAAGTGGCGTTATCAAGGAGATTGGATTTGAGGTCGCGTAATAAATTACGCATGGCCAGCATGGCGCGGAGCTGGGGGATCTGGCGGGCAACCTGTTCAGGTTCGAAATCCTTAATATCGGAGAAATTCAGTTTTATGCTTTCTTCCGAACCATCCCCGGCCATTGTGTTAGGAACCGTCAGATTCACTTCCGGGTTAAATTCCGAAAGTACGCTGTTGAAGTTATTTTTATTGACGTTAATTTTCTCCCTTTCCGATAATGGGCGATTCTCTTTTCCATTACTGAAATCACCGACGGTGAGGAGTTTAAGCGGCAGTTCGATTTTCTTCTGCGCGCCACCTGTATGCAGAGCCAGCTTTAAGTTTATGCGTGCCTTGGGCACCTCATTCTGGAATGAATCGGCCATAGCAGTCCCTTTCTTTAAAAGAAATAAATGTTAAGTGAGTGACGTTTCTTTACAAAACCATATTAGAGCAAAAGCTCATTTAAAATCAACTTATCAGATCAAAGATCTACCATTAGAC
>NZ_JADDTS010000042.1:105045-105494 GCF_015159675.1 Enterobacter cloacae complex sp. S2 | reverse complement strand
TGTAAAAATCACCAATATAATTAGATGCGCCTTCTTTGTCGCTGACCTATAGTTGCTCATTAAAAATGAAGTCTATACTTTATTTTTTCTATTTTCGATAGAAATTAAAACCTCACAAGCATCTTTTTCACTCACTTGAACTTTTTTAGCCGCATCAATACTCACTTCTTCCTCCTCCTCTTTCATAACCATTCCCCCTGAATAAAACCTAATAAATAAACGCCCTTCTCTCTCGATAAGGATCACTCCATAATTATTAAATATTATTTTATCCATATTACTTCCATCTTTTATTTTTCAATAGTGTGATTTTTAAATAATTTAGCAAAGACTGCGTCAGGGGGTTGTGCGGGATATTCTCAGCAAAATCTTCGAGCGGTGAATATTCTGTAGTGGTGGCGGTTTGCGCCGCGGTTGAATCTGATATCACTGAAATGAACGACGCCGAT